>CAMAFR010000016.1 GCA_945833835.1 uncultured Bacteroides sp. | reverse complement strand
GTGGGCGGCCACGCAGACAGGGCCCACGCCGGGGCCGCCGCCGCCGTGCGGGCTGGCGAAGGTCTTGTGCAGGTTCAGGTGGCACACGTCCGCCCCGATGGTGCCCGGGTTGGTGAGCCCCACCTGCGCGTTCATGTTGGCCCCGTCCATGTACACCTGTGCGCCGCAGGCGTGGATGATGCGGCAGATCTCCACGATGTCCGGCTCGAAGATGCCGTGTGTGGAGGGGTAGGTAATCATCAGTGCGGCCAGCTCGTCCTTGTGGGCTTCGGCCTTCTGGCGCAGGTCGTCCACGTCTACGTTGCCCTTCGCGTCGCAGGCGCAGGTCAGGGTCTGGTAGCCCGCCTGCACGGCCGAGGCCGGGTTGGTGCCGTGGGCCGAGGCCGGTATCAGCACGAGGCGGCGGTGTCCCTGCCCGATGCTGTCGAGGTAGCTGCGGATGACGCGCAGCCCCGTGTATTCGCCGGCCGCGCCCGAGTTGGGCTGGAAGGTCACGCCGTCGAGCCCCGTGATGGTCTTGAGCTGTGCGGCCAGCAGGTGCATCAGCTGCCGGTAGCCCTGTGCCTGGTCTTCGGGCACGAGCGGGTGGATGCCGTTCCAGGCCGGCTGGCTCAGGGGCAGCAGCTCGGCGGCGGCGTTGAGCTTCATGGTGCACGAGCCCAGCGAGATCATGGAGTGGGTGAGCGAGATGTCCTTGCGGTCCAGGCGTTTGATGTAGCGCATCATCTCGGTCTCGGTGTGGTGGCGGCTGAAGACCTCGTGGGTGAGGAAGCCCGTGCGGCGGCGCAGCTCGCGGGTGAGCGACGAGGCCTCGGGGATGTCTTCGGCCTCCTGCACGCTCTCCTCGGCAGCGATGGCGAAGATGGACAGCAGGCGGTTGGCGTCGGCCAGGGTGGTGGTCTCGTCAATGCTGAGCCCCACCTCGCTGTTGTCGAAGTAGCGCAGGTTCACGTCCTTGCTCAGGGCGATGGTGCGCAGCTTCTGCGGCGACACGTGGTCGGGCAGGCCGAGGCGCAGCGTGTCGAAGAACACCGCGTTGCGCTGCGTGTAGCCCAGGTGCTGCAGCTGCCGGTTGAGCCAGGTGGCGATGCTGTGGATGCGCTTGGCTATCTCCTTGAGGCCGTCGGGCCCGTGGTAGACGGCGTAGAAGCCGGCCATGATGGCGGGCAGGGCCTGGGCCGTGCAGATGTTGGAGGTGGCCTTCTCGCGCTTGATGTGCTGTTCGCGCGTCTGGAGGGCCATGCGGTAGCACAGGTGGCCGTATTTGTCTTTGGAGAGCCCGATGATGCGTCCCGGCATGTTGCGCTTGTACTCGTCGAGGGTGGCGAAGTAGGCCGCCGAGGGGCCGCCGTAGAACAGGGGCACGCCCAGCCGCTGCGAGCTGCCGAAGACGATGTCGGCGCCCCACTCGCCGGGCGGCACGAGCAGCACGAGGCTCAGGAGGTCGGCGTCGACGGCCACCTTGCAGCCCGCCTCATGGGCCCGGGCGGTGAAGGCGCGGTAGTCCTCCACGCTGCCGCTGTTGTTGGGGTACTGCACGATGCACCCGAAGAGGTCGCCCCGGCTGAAGTCGCAGTCCTTGTAGCTGCCCGTGATCAGGCGGATGCCCTGCGGCGCGGTGCGGGTGCGCAGCACGGCCAGGTGCTGGGGGAAGATCTCCTCGTCCACGAAGAGCGTGCACACGCCGGCCTTCTGCTGGGCGCGGCTGCGCAGGCCGTACATCATGGTGGCGGCCTCGGCGGCGGCGGTGGCCTCGTCGAGCAGCGAGCAGTTGGCCAGCGGCATGGCGGTGAGGTCGCTCACGGCGGTCTGGAAGTTCATCAGGGCTTCCAGCCGGCCCTGCGAGATCTCGGTCTGGTAGGGGGTGTAGGAGGTGTACCACACCGGGTTCTCCAGCACGTTGCGCTGGATGACGGCCGGCGTGACGGTGTCATACCAGCCCTGCCCGATGTAGGTCTTGTAGTTCTTGTTCTGTGCGGCCAGCTGCGCCAGGTGCGCGGCCAGCTCGCGTTCGGTCATGGCCGGGGCCAGCCGCAGCGGTGCCTTCAGCCGTATCTGCGCGGGGATGGTCTTGTCGATGAGCTCTTCTACCGACCCTACCCCTATTTTCTGGAGCATGGCGGGGAGGTCTGCCTGCGCGATGCCCGTGTGCCTGTTGGCAAAGACGTCTGTTTTCATGTATCGTTGTTTTTTTAAGGAATGGTGCGTGTGATGGTTTATCGGAAGAAAGGGTTGTCCATCTTCTCGTTGCCGATGGTGGTGGGGTCGCCGTGGCCCGGGTAGACGGTGGTGTCGTCCGGCAGGGCGAAGAGCCGGCCGCAGATGCTGTCGCGCAGGGTCTCGAAGCTGCCGCCCGGCAGGTCGGTGCGGCCGATGCTCCCCTTGAAGAGCGAGTCGCCGCTGAAGACGATGCGCTCCTCGGGGCAGTGGAAGGCCAGTCCGCCGGGCGAGTGGCCGGGCAGGCCGATGACCTGCAGCGTGCTGTGCCCGAAGTGGATGAGGTCGCCGTCGGCCAGGTGCCGGCCCAGCGGGGCGGCGGGCTCGTTGATGTCGAAGCCGAACATCCGGCAGTGGGCTTCGGCCAGGTCGAGCAGGAACTCGTCTTGCGCGCTGGCCTCGGCCTTCAGTCCGAACTCGCGGCCCACGAAGGCGTTGCCGAAGAGGTGGTCCAGGTGCAGGTGGGTGTTGAGCAGGTGCTTCACCTGCAGCCCGTTGTCGGCGATGAAGCCCTTCAGGGCCTGCTGCTCCTCGGGGTAGTAGCAGCCGGCGTCCACGATGACGGCTTCCTTGGTCTCGTCCCAGATGAGGTAGCAGTTCACCGGGAACATGTTGAATTCAAATCGCTTAAGTTTCATGGCAGGATGCGTTGTTTTTTTTGTGTGAAGGTCAGTGGATGGGGACGTAGACCACTTTCTTGGTCTCGAAATACGGCTCCTTGAAGGTGTCGGCCAGCGAGCTGACCACGGCCTGGTGCCTGACGGGCAGTATCTCGTGCTCCAGCTCGCCCCCCTTCAGGCAGATGAGGCCGTTGGGCAGCGCGTTCCGCTGCTCCTTGCGGATGTTCTTGCGGCAGATTTTCAGCAGGTCGGCCAGAGGCATGACGGCGCGGCTCACCACGAAGTCGAAGGCCTGCCGCTCCTCTTCGGCGCGGCAGTGGCGCGTGGTGACGTTGGCCAGCCCGATGGCGGCGGCCACCTCTGCGGCCACCCGCACCTTCTTCCCGATGCTGTCCACTAAGTGGAAGTGCGTGTCCGGAAACAGGATGGCCAGCGGGATGCCGGGGAATCCGCCGCCCGTGCCCAGGTCCATCACCGTGGTGCCTGGCTTGAAGCGGAGGAGGGTGCCGATGCCCATCGAGTGGAGCACGTGGTGCTCGTACAGGTGGGTGATGTCTTTGCGCGAGATGACGTTGATCTTGCTGTTCCAGTCGGTGTACAGGTCGTACAGGGCGGCTACCTGCTGCCGCTGGCGTTCGTCGAGGTCGGGGAAGTATTTCAGTATCAGGTCCATGTCCGTATCAGTTCTGGTTCTTGAAGTAGGGTTGCAGCGCGCTGTTGGGGAGGCTGAGGATGAACCGCCCGGCGGAGTAGGGGGCGATGTCGTAGTTGTTGTAGACAAACGTGACGGCCTCTTTCTGCAGCAGGAAGTTGTCGGGGATGAAGGCGGTGCCGTCGAGCAGGATGCCGTAGGTCTGCAGCCCCTGCAGCGAGGTGATGGTGTCTGTCTCCATCTTGCGGTTGCTCTCCTCGATGATGGCCTGCAGCAGGAGGCCGCAGATGTCCGTCTGGCGGTTCATGTCGAACACCTCCTCCTTGGGTAGCACCCGTCCGGTGCGCCTGTCGAAGTTCAGGCACTGGATGACGGTGTTGGGGTGTGCCCCGCCGGTGTACATGAACGACTGGATGGTGTAGTTGATCACGCCGGCGGCCCCTTCTTCCAGCCGGGTGGTGAATTCGTACTCGTAGTTGTACCAGGCCGGGAGGTCTTCGGTGGCCGTCCCCCGCTTGCGGTCTTCCTTATAGAGCGGCTCCACGTCCGTGCGGTACTCCTCCAGATAGTCGGCGGTGAAGTGGCGCACGAAGGCCTCGGGGGTGTCCTTGCCGTAGCGGCCTCCGAAGCCCGAGGCGATGATCCGCCGGTTGAGGTGGTCGGTCAGGCTGTCGTCCTCCGACGAGGGCTGCAGGTAGGCGAAGTCGAGCGTGAGTTTGCACGAGGGCACGGTGGAGCTCCCGTCCAGGCAGAACGTGGTGTCTACCCGCAGGGTCTCGGTCCGGATGCCGGCATCTTGTCGCCGGCTGCCGCACGAAGGCAGCGAAATGGTGGCGCAGAGGCAGCCTGCGGCCACGTAAAGCAGGTATTTCTTTGTTTTCATAAGCGTTTTTGTAGAATGTCTGGTGGTAATCATGCTTTGTTTTCCCACAAAAATACGATAACTTCCCGAATAAACGGTCAAAAAAATGACTTCTTTCTTTTGCACACCCTGTTTTATGGCTAAATTTGTGGGCCGCCAGGAGGCGGAAACCGTAAAAACCACGACCTACGACACATGATTATCACAGAGAATTGGGGGCTGGTGCCCTATAAGACGGCCTGGGAGCGGCAGACGGCGCTCTTCGATGCGTGCTTAGCCGCCAAAAAGGAGGGCCGCGCGCCCTGCGGCCGGCTGGTCTTCTGCCAGCATCCGCACGTCTATACCCTGGGCCGCCACGGCAAGGCGGCCAATCTGCTGCTGGCCGAGGAGCAGCTGCGGCGCATCCATGCCGAGCTGTTCCACATCGACCGCGGGGGCGACATCACCTATCACGGCCCCGGGCAGCTGGTGTGCTATCCTATCCTGGACCTGGAGGCCTTCCGGCTGGGGCTCAAGGGGTATGTCCACCTGCTCGAAGAGGGCGTCATCCGCGTCTGCGCCTCGTATGGCATCGAGGCCGGAAGGGTGGCGGGGGCCACGGGCGTATGGATAGCCACCGGCACGCCCCGCGAGCGCAAGATTTGTGCGATAGGGGTGCGCAGCAGCCGGTACGTCACCATGCACGGGCTCGCCCTGAACGTGAACACCGACCTGGACTACTTCCGCTACATCCACCCCTGCGGCTTCGTGGACAAGGGGGTGACCTCCTTGCAACAGGAGCTGGGTCGTCCGGCGGACATGGACGAGGTGACGGTACGGCTGGAGGAGGCCCTGCGCCGTTTGCTGGCCGCCGCATCGGGAGAGGCTGACCTTATTTAACAACAACCACCATAAAGACAAAGAACAATGATCAAGAATCTGGTTTTTGACTTCGGAGGCGTGATAGCCTCCATCAGTCGTGACAATGCCGTCCGCACGTTCACCCGCCTGGGGGTGGCGGATGCCGAGCATATCCTGGACAAGTACCATCAGACGGGCATTTTCCAGGAGCTGGAAGAGGGGAAGCTGTCCGAAGCCGAGTACAGGCAGCGGCTGGGCGGCCTGTGCGGACGCTCGCTGGGCTACGGCGAGGTGCAGCAGGCGTGGCTGGGCTTCATCACCGGTGTGGACGTGGAGCAGCTGCGCTACTTGGAACGCCTGCGTGGCCGCTACCGCCTCTACCTGCTCAGCAATACGAACCCCTATGTCATGGGGTGGGCCTGCAGTCCGCGCTTCACCGCCGAGGGGAAACCGCTGGAGGAGTATTTCGACGGGCTCTACCTGTCCTACCGCCTGGGGGCCACCAAGCCCGACGCCCGTGTCTTTGAGTGCCTGCTGCGCGACGAGGCCCTCGTGCCCGGCGAGACGCTGTTCGTGGACGACGGCCCCTCCAACATCGAGGTGGCCCGGCGGCTGGGGATGCACACCCTGCTGGCCGAGAACGGGGTCTCTTGGAAAGACCGTCTGGAGCGGCTGCTCGGGGCGGATGCGGTAACGCTTTAGCAGTCAGTCCGGTAACCTTCCGGCTGTGCCTCCGGTGCGCATTTTTTTTCAAAAAGTGAGGCATATATTTGCCTGTTTCGCACAAAAGGCTTACCTTTGCACCGCATTCAGGAAATGCTTCGGGGTGTAGCGCAGTCCGGTTAGCGCACCTGCTTTGGGAGCAGGGGGTCGTGGGTTCGAATCCCGCTACCCCGACAGATAGGAAAGGCACTGATAATCAATGTTTAATGGTTGATTACGGTGCCTTTTCCCGTTCTTTTGTCGCTGTGTCACGTAAAAAAATTGTTCCTATTTTTGTACATAGGTTGCCATCCCCCACTCTACATATTTTATTTATAAATGCAATGCACATTTTTAATTGTGCATTGCATTTATTTATTTACTATATTTGCAACAAGCATGAGGGCTTTACGGATTGGGGAAGTATCTTGCTGTAAAGGCCTCGGTTTTCGATGGGTTTAGAAAGAAAATGATATGGATGGAAATTATGCTTATTGTCTATTCCATAGGAACCATCATAGGAATTGGGATACTCTTGTGGTTTAGAACTAAGTCCGGAAAGAAGTGGCTGGAGAACCTGTAAAGGAGGGGGTGCCAATGGGAAACTATACGAAACAGATAGAAGAAAAGAAGGACAGGAAGGAGAAGGACAAAACCAGAAGGGATAAGCTGGCCGGATTCTTCTACGATTTGGCAAAGCTTTGTTTTGGCGGACTTGTCATCGGCTCACTCATCGCATACAACAATGATTCTGGTGGTAGTCTGCAAGAAATAGCAAAGACCTTGTTTGGACTGGCCGCTACGCTTGTTTTATCAACAATTGCAAATAACATTTTAAAATAGGAGGTTATAATGGATGCGCTTACGATACTTTATATTATTTGCACGGTACTTGGGTGCTGCTTCCTTGCATGGATGAAGACAAAGCCCGGAAAGAAGTGGCTGGAGAACCTGTAAACCTTACGTCTACTTTGCATGTCTTATTTCTACCAAGAGCACACATGCAAAAAACGTGAGAATTTATAGTTTATAAATCTAACACATTGTAAATGAGTAAGATGATACGGCGAAGGAAGTGCTTTAGAATCAGGGGCGTGGATTCGAATCCCGTTACTCCAACAGATAGAAAAACATTGATAATCAATGGCTTGACGGTTAATTAAGGTGCCCTCTTTTTGTTCTTTTGCCGCTTGTCACGTTAAAAAAACGTGCGAGCTGGCATCTCTGTTTGCGCTGCCATTATGGCAAGATTGAAAGACGAGTTAGCAGAATATGCGTTGAAAAGGAAAGCGGACAGACGGACAGACGGACAGAACGACCGGAGGGTAATTGGACGGAAAAACAAAAACATTCAGAATCTATGAGTAAGAAATTTATGAGGGGAGCGTTGGGGGCGGCAGCCCTGTTGCTGGTGTCGTGCGGCGGCATCCAGACGCTTTCCTATGACGAGCTGAAGCCGGCAAAGCTGAGCTTTCCGGAACAAATCCGTAAGGTGGCGGTGGTGGACAACACGGTGCCGATGGCGAAAACAGAACCGGGCGTGCTGACCATCGGCCGGCTGGACGGTGACGGCCGGCAGACGGTAGAGGCGTTGGCCGAGGCTCTGGCCGACTCCAGGTATTTTGACCAGATTGTCATCGGCGACTCTGCCTTGCACGGCGAGGAGCAGCCCGATGTGAGGATGCTCTCGCAAGAGGAGGTGGGCCGGCTGGCCGGCAGCCTGGATGCCGACATCATTTTCTCTCTGGACCGCATCACGGTGGAGACCGGGCGGAAAGCGCTGCTCTATCCCGGACTGACGATGCCCATCGAGGTGATGCAGACGAGGGTGACGCCATTGCTCCAGATTTATCTGCCCGACCGAGGTCAGCCGCTGTATCGGGTGGAGCAGGCGGACAGCCTGACGTGGGACTTCGGCTGGATATTTACGGACAAGGAGGTGCAGCAGGAAGCCTCGTTTGCGGCCGCTTTGTCACTCAACCGGCTGCTGGTGCCGAACTGGATGCCGGCCTCGCGCCTGTATTTCGACGGAGGCGGCGTGGAGATGCGGGATGGAGCCGTATCTGCCCGCGAAGGGGACTGGACGAGGGCGAAAGCGCTGTGGGAAAAGGCCTGGCAGGGCACTTCGTCGCGGAAAAAACAGCTGAAGGCCGCCTTCAACCTGGCGTTGGCCTCCGAGATGCTGGGCGACATGGAAGCCGCCTGGCAGTGGATAGAGAAGGCGGCCGCCCAAGCCGCCGGAGGCTCGAAGGAAGCGCAGGCCTGCAGGGCCTATCGGGAGCAGCTGCGGCTGCGCCAGGCAGAATTGCCGTTGCTGAACGCACAAATGACACGGTTCGGACAATAATTTTTAAGGAAATGATTGCCATTTCTACTATTTTTTGTACATTTGGGCTACTAAAAGCATTTATTGACTTATGAACATCAGCGAACAATCACATTCTTCGATAGCATCTCTGCTGAAAGAAGCTATCAGCCGATACGTTTCGGACAGCAACACCCAAGTGGTGTCGGACATTCACCTGCAACCCTGTGCGGGCAGCGGCGAACTGATCATCTTCAATGATGAGGATGAGGAACTGGCGCGTACGATCATCAACGAATGGGTGGATCATGAGGATGACGATTTCCTGGCCCAGGTGGAACCGCTGCTGAAAAGCCATGTGACGCGGCTGAAGGAGGAAGGGGCTCTGGATTCGCTGAACCTGATGAAGCCGTTCTCTTTTGTCCTCGTGGATGAGGAGAAGGAGACGGTTGCCGACTTGCTGGTGGTGGACGACGAAGAAACCTTGCTCCTGGACGATGAGCTGCTGAAAGGGCTCGATGCGGAGCTGGACGCCTTTCTGAAGGAGCTGCTGGAGAAGTGACGCGGGCCGGCACCGCCGGAGTGGAGAATCAACGCATGGTATCATTTTAAAAAGACGAGGTTATATGGTGGAGTTCGTAAAAAACGAGAAGTTGGTCACGATTCATCCCCAATGGCGGGGCAACCCGACGGCCAGAGGACGTTTTTTCAATCGTGAGCACCGTTGGCAGCCCGGTATGGGGGCCATCACGCAATGGCGCTTTTCGCGCAACCCGTGGCACCTGGCCAAGAAACTGATCCGCTGGCGGCCGGTGGTCCACCAGCTGACGACGCTCGACGGCTTGGAGGGCAACCTGTTGGTGTGGCTGGGACACAATTCGTTCTATATGCAGTTGGGTGGCAAGCGCATCATCATTGACCCCGTTTTCGGCAATTTCCCTTTCGTGAAACGCGAGAGTCCCTGTCCGGCCTCGCCGGATATTTTCCGTGACATGGACTATCTGTTGATCAGCCATGACCATTTCGACCATCTGGACAAGCCGTCGGTCAAGCGGCTGGTGGACCGGAATCCTTCCATGAAGGTGTTCTGCGGCTTGGGTACGGGGCAGTTGCTGCAAAGCTGGTTCCCGGAACTGGAGGCCATCGAGGCCGGGTGGTACCAGCAATATACCGACGGAGGGTTGACACTGACTTTCCTGCCCTCGCAGCATTGGAGCAAGCGGAGTGTGAACGACGGCGGCTCGCGCCTGTGGGGGGCCTTTGTGCTCCAGGCGGAGGGCATGACCATCTATAACAGCGGTGACACAGCCTATGCCTCGCATTTCCGCGAGCTGCCCGGCCTGTTTCCGCACATCGATTATTGCATGATTGGCATCGGGGCCTACCAGCCGCGCTTCTTCATGAAGCCGAACCACATTTCGCCCTTCGATGCGCTGACCGCCTCACAGGAGATGGGGGCCAAGGTGACGATACCGATGCACTATGGCACCTTTAACCTCTCTGACGAGCCGATGTTCAATCCGCCGCACGTGTTCGAGCGCGAGGCCATGAACCGCAATAGGAAGATACAGATCCCTGAGTTGGGCGAGGTGGTGCGCCTCTATCCGCAGGCATAGGCGCGCTGCGCAGGACGTCCCGGACCGCTCCCGCGCTCACAACACAAAAAAAGTTGCCGGTTGCCATTCCCCGTGTGTCGGGAAGAATGGCAACCGGCAACGCCGTTAAGGGGTGCGGCACGAAGCTGAAGGGGGTCACTTCTTCAGTGCGGCGATGCTCTCTTTCAGTGCGGCAATCTTGGTCTCGGCATCGGCCTGCTTCTTGCGCTCCATCTCGATGACGTTGGCAGGGGCCTTGCTGACAAATTTCTCATTGCCCAGCTTCTTCAGCACACTGTTCAGGAACCCTTCCTGGTATTTCAGGTCGGCTTCCAGCTTTTTCAGCTCTTCCTCTACATTGATGAGGTTGCCCAGCGGCACGGCATATTCGGTCGTGCCTACCATGAAGGCGGCGGCCCCTTCCGCCTTGGCGGCGACGGTGTCGATGGCCGACAGGTTGCACAACTTGCTGATGACCGGGTGGAACAGGACTACCGGACTCTCGCCCATGACCTGGAGGAACAAGGGTTCCTTCTGCGCTATCTGCTTTTGCAGGCGGATGGTGCGGATGCCTCCGATGACCTCTTTCACACTCTCGAAGCGTGCGATCAGAGCCTCGTTGTAGGCGGCGGCCGGTGCCAGCGTCTGGGTCATGATGCTCTCGCCGTCCTGCCGGTCGTAGATGTGCTGCCACAGTTCTTCGGTGATGAACGGCATGAACGGATGCAGCAGTTTCAGCAGTGTGTCGAAGAAGCCCAGGGTCTTTTCGTAGGTGGTGCGGTCAATGGGCTGCCCGTAGGCTGGTTTCACCATTTCCAGGTACCAGCTGGAGAATTCGTCCCAGAACAGTTTGTAGACAGCCATCAGGGCCTCGCTCAGGCGGTATTTGCCGAAGAGGTCGTTCACCTCGGCTGCGGTCTTGGCCAGCATGGCCTCAAACCAGTCGGTGGCCAGCCGGGCGTAGTCGGGCTGCGCGAGTTCGGCCGTCTGCCATCCCTTCACCAAGCGGAAGGCGTTCCAGATCTTGTTGTTGAAGTTACGGCCCTGTTCGCACAAAGCGTCGTCGAAGAGGATGTCGTTGCCGGCGGGTGCCGAGAGCATCATGCCCATTCGCACGCCGTCAGCGCCATATTTGTCAATCAGCTCCAGCGGGTCCGGAGAGTTGCCGAGGCTCTTGGACATCTTGCGTCCCAGCTTGTCGCGGACGATGCCCGTGAAGTAGACATTGCGGAACGGCATGTCGCCCATGTATTCATAGCCGGCCATGATCATGCGGGCCACCCAGAAGAAGATGATGTCCGGACCGGTGACGAGGTCGGCCGTCGGGTAGTAGTAGCTGATTTCTTCGTTGCCGGGATGGTTGATGCCATCGAACAGGGAGACGGGCCACAACCACGAGGAGAACCACGTGTCCAGGCAGTCGTCGTCCTGGCGGAGGTCCTCTAAGGTCAGGGTGCTGTCACCGGTCTTTTCCTGGGCCAGCCGCAAGGCTTGCTCGGCGGTTTCGGCCACCACAAAGCCGCCTTTCGGCAGGAAGTAGGCCGGGATGCGGTGTCCCCACCACAATTGGCGGCTGATGCACCAGTCTTTGATGTTCTCCAGCCAGTTCTTGTAGGTGTTCTTGTATTTGGCCGGGTAGAATTTCAGCCGGTCTTCCATAACGGGAGGCAGCGCCATGTCGGCGAAGTGCTGCATCTTGAGGAACCATTGCATGGAGAGTTTCGGCTCGATGGCCACGTTGGTGCGTTCGGAGAACCCTACCTTATTGATATAGGCCTCCACCTTCTCCAGCAGTCCGGCAGCCTGCAGGTCTTTTTCGATCTGGCTGCGTACGTCAAAGCGGTCCATGCCCACATACAGTCCGGCGGCCTCGCTGAGGGTGCCGTTGTCATTGAAGATGTCAATAGAGGGCAGGTTGTATTTTTCGCCCAGCATGTAGTCGTTCACGTCGTGTGCCGGGGTCACTTTCAGGCAGCCGGTACCGAATTCGATGTCCACATAATCGTCTTCGATGACGGGAATCACGCGGCCCACCAGCGGTACGATGACCTTCTTGCCGCTCAGCCAGCGGTTTTTAGGGTCGTTGGGGTTGATGCACATGGCCGTGTCGCCCATGATGGTTTCGGGGCGGGTGGTGGCGACCACCGCATAGCGGCGTCCGTCCGCGTCACGGTGTACGATTTCGCCCTCGGCGCCTGTCTCGCCGGTGCCGTCGTCTTCGGCCACGTAGTATTTCAGGTAATACAGTTTGCTGTGCTCCTCGTTGTACACGACTTCCTCGTCAGAGAGGGCGGTGAGGGCTTTCGGGTCCCAGTTGACCATGCGCACGCCCCGGTATATCAGGCCCTTGTTGTAGAGGTCCACAAAGACTTTGATGACGCTTTCCGAGCGTGGCCCGTCCATGGTGAACGCCGTGCGTTCCCAGTCGCAGGAGGCCCCCAGTTTCCGGAGCTGTTTCAGGATGATGCCTCCGTGTTCTTCGGTCCATGCCCAGGCATGTTTCAAGAACTCTTCGCGGGTGAGGTCGGTCTTCTTGATACCCTGTTTGGCCAGCTTGTTCACCACTTTTGCCTCGGTGGCGATAGAGGCGTGGTCGGTGCCCGGCACCCAGCAGGCGTTTTTCCCCATCATGCGGGCGCGGCGCACCAGGATATCCTGGATGGTGTTGTTCAGCATGTGTCCCATGTGGAGCACTCCGGTCACGTTGGGCGGCGGAATGACGACGGTATAAGGTTCTCTGCCGTCGGGTTTAGAACTGAAAAGTTTGTTGTCCAGCCAATACTGGTACCATTTTCCCTCCACTTCTGCGGGATTGTACTTACTTGCTAATTCCATTGTCGTTATAATAGATGAATTGATTGTTCCACGATCGTTTTTTCAAGGCGCAAAAATAATAAAAAGAAGCCGAAACGAGCATATTTTTTCGGCTAAAACGTGGGGTGGGGGGACCGTGGCTTCCCTTTTTGGCGGTGCGGGGAAGTTTTTTTGTGCCTCTGAAGGTAGGTGGAACCGATTTAATTGTTAAATTTGTCGACAGTAACACTAAATCTAAAAGGAGGAAAACAGGATGAAATCATTGTGCATGAAATCATATAGCAAATCGTTGGGAAGGGAAATGGAGTACAAGGTGTATGGTGACAACGGCAGGACCGTGCTCGCCTTCGCACCGCAAGACGGACATTTCACGGATTTTGAGAATTTCGGGATGGTCCGTGCGCTGGCTCCGTTTATTGACCGTGGGAAGATAAGGTTGGTGTGTGCCGACAGCATTGATGCCGAGACGTGGTCGAACACGTTGGGGAACCCTGTCCGCCGTATCGGCCTGCAGGAAAAGTGGTTCCATTACATCGTGGACGAGCTGGTGCCGGCCGTCCGGAAAGACCCGAGAGAAAAACTGACGGTCACGGGGTGCAGCCTGGGCGCCTCGCATGCGGCCAACGCCTTCTTCCGCCGTCCGGACCTGTTTGACACGCTGATAGCCCTGAGCGGCATCTATCATGCCGGTTTCTTCTTCGGCAATTACCATGACCGCCTGGTGTACGAGAACTCGCCGCAGGATTTCCTGCCGAACATGGCGGACAATCATGCCTATTTAGAGATGTACCGGCAGTCGCGCATCATCTTCTGTGTCGGTCAGGGCATGTGGGAGGACGAGTTCATCGAGAGCACCCGCGAGATGGAGCGTATCCTGGCCGGCAAGCAGGTGCCCGCTTGGTTCGACTACTGGGGGACGGACGTGTCGCACGACTGGGCATGGTGGCAGAAACAGCTGGTGTATTTCCTGGGGAAAGTCATCTTCGGACGATGATGTTTTCATTTTACGCAATTTCTGTATATCTTTGCCGCCATTAAATAAGCAGATTTATATTGTATGAAGAATATCCGGAACTTTTGCATTATCGCCCACATCGATCACGGCAAGTCCACGTTGGCCGACCGCTTGCTGGAATTTACGAAGACCATTCAGGTGACCGAAGGCCAGATGCTGGACGATATGGACCTGGAGCGCGAACGGGGCATCACAATTAAAAGCCACGCCATCCAGATGGAGTATAGCTATAAAGGAGAGAACTATATCCTGAACCTGATAGACACCCCGGGACATGTGGATTTCTCGTATGAGGTGTCCCGCTCCATCGCCGCCTGCGAAGGCGCATTGCTGGTGGTGGATGCCTCGCAGGGCGTACAGGCGCAGACCATCTCCAATCTGTACATGGCGCTGGAACACGACCTGGAAATCATTCCGGTCATGAACAAGTGTGACATGGCGAGTGCGATGCCCGATGAGGTGGAGGATGAAATCATTGACCTGCTGGGCTGCCGGCGCGAGGACATCATCCGTGCTTCCGGCAAGACGGGCATGGGGGTAGAGGACATCCTGCAGGCGGTGGTCGAGCGGGTGCCCTGTCCGGTAGGCGACGAGAACGCGCCGCTGCAGGCACTGATTTTCGACTCCGTGTTCAACTCGTTCCGGGGCATCATCGCCTATTTCAAGATTGTGAACGGCGTCATCCGCAAAGGGGACAAGGTGAAGTTCTTCAATACAGGCAAGGAATACGATGCCGACGAGGTGGGGGTGCTGAAGATGGATTTCGTGCCGCGGGCGGAGCTCCGTACCGGCGACGTGGGCTACATCATATCGGGCATCAAGACCTCGCGCGAAGTGAAGGTGGGGGATACGATTACCCACGTGGGGCGGCCGTGCGACAAGGCCATCGACGGATTCGAGGAGGTGAAGCCGATGGTGTTTGCCGGTCTTTACCCGATCGAGGCGGAGGATTTTGAGAACCTGCGTGCCTCGTTGGAGAAACTGCAGCTGAACGACGCCTCGCTGACGTTCCAGCCGGAATCATCGTTGGCGCTGGGCTTCGGTTTCCGTTGCGGCTTCCTGGGATTGCTGCACATGGAGATTGTGCAGGAACGCTTGGACCGCGAGTTCGACATGAACGTCATTACGACCGTCCCCAACGTGTCCTACATGGTGTATGACAAGCAGGGCGGCGTGCAGGAGGTGCACAACCCCGGCGGCATGCCCGACCCGACCTTGATAGACCACATCGAAGAACCGTATATCGATGCGTCCATCATCACCCGGTCTGACTATATCGGCCCCATCATGACCCTGTGTCTGGGCAAGCGGGGCGAGCTGGTGCACCAGAACTATATCTCGGGCAACCGCGTAGAGCTGCATTACCGGATGCCGCTGGGCGAAATCGTGATAGACTTCTACGACAAGCTGAAAAGCATCTCGAAGGGCTATGCCTCGTTTGACTACCACCAGGCCGGTTTCCGGCCTTCCAAATTGGTGAAGCTGGACATCCTGCTGAACGGGGAGTCCGTCGACGCCCTGTCGACGCTGACGCATTTTGACAACGCCTATGATCTGGGACGGCGGATGTGCGAGAAGCTCAAGGAGCTCATCCCCCGCCAGCAGTTCGAGATAGCCATCCAGGCGGCCATCGGCGCGAAAATCATCGCCCGCGAGACCATCAAGGCCGTGCGCAAGGACGTGACGGCCAAATGTTACGGCGGTGACGTCAGCCGTAAGCGCAAGCTGCTCGAAAAGCAGAAGCGGGGCAAGAAGCGCATGAAGCAGATTGGTACGGTAGAAGTGCCGCAGAAGGCGTTTCTGGCCGTGCTCAAGCTGGATTAAGACCCAAGAAACGAAAGATGAATGTTGGATGGGACGCCCATGGGGCGTTTCCGTTCAACATTCTTTGTTTACCATATAAAAGAAAAGGACATGTTATCGTTAGACAGTA
The DNA here is from genome assembly GCA_945833835.1 of uncultured Bacteroides sp. Taxonomy (GTDB): domain Bacteria; phylum Bacteroidota; class Bacteroidia; order Bacteroidales; family Bacteroidaceae; genus Phocaeicola. Next base: position 30,058 of record CAMAFR010000016.1, on the reverse strand, counting down.
TGTACCGTGCGGCGTTCGCCCTGAAGGATGTGATTCGCCGTACGGATTTGATTTACGCTCCCCAGATCAATCCGGAGAGCCAGATTTACTTGAAGCCGGAGAACCTTCAGTACACCGGTTCGTTCAAGCTGCGTGGCGCCTGCTACAAGATTTCACAGCTCACAGATGCCGAGAAGGCTAAAGGGGTCATCGCCTGTTCGGCCGGCAACCATGCCCAAGGGGTGGCGCTCGGTGCCACCAAGCACGGCATCAAGTCGCTGATATGCCTGCCCGAAGGGGCGCCTATCTCGAAGGTGGAGGCCACCAAGCGCTATGGCGCGGAGGTCTGCCTGGTGCCCGGGGTGTACGACGACGCCTACCAGCAGGCCCTCCGGCTCAAGGAGGAGAAGGGATATACCTTTATCCACCCGTTTGACGACGAGCTGGTCATCGCCGGGCAAGGCACGATAGGACTGGAGCTGGCGGAACAGCTGCCGGAGGTGGAGGTCGTGATTGTGCCCGTGGGTGGGGGCGGACTGATTTCGGGGGTGGCGTATGCCCTCAAGTCGCTGAAGCCATCCATCCGCATCTATGGCGTGCAGGCCAGCGGCGCGGCCAGTATGCTGCGCTCGGTGGAGCACAACCACCGGGAGTGCCTGGGCTCGGTGTCGACGGTAGCCGACGGCATCGCCGTCAAGGAGCCGGGCGAACACACCTTTGAGCTGGTGCGGCAGTACGTGGACGGCATTGTGACCGTGAGCGAGGACGAGATCTGTGCGGCCATCCTGGCGCTGATGGAGCAGCAGAAACTGATAGCCGAGGGAGCCGGAGCGGTGTCGGTGGCGGCCGCCATGTTCGATAAAGTGCCTGTCAAGGGCAAGAAGACGGTCTGTCTGGTCTCGGGAGGCAATATTGATGTCAATATCCTGAACCGTGTCATCGCCCGTGGCCTGGACATGTCGGGCCGCTCGTATTCGGTGACGCTCGATTTGCACGACCGTCCCGGCGAGCTGATGCGGGTGGCCGGCATTGTGGCCCGGCTGGGCGGCAACATCATCTCGGTGCTGCACGAGCGCAACAGCAACAGCTGCAATGTGACGGCCTGCTACCTGCGGCTGGTGATGGAAACGAGGAACGCCGAACACATCGCACTGATCAAGCAGGCGATTCTTGAGGCCGGCTATGGGATAGTAGGCTGAGCGGGAAGAAAAGGGCTTTCATTTTCTTGTCAGTGGAGCGGTGAAGGAAACAGGCCGTGTTTTCACGTTTTTTAATGAGAAAAACTCCGTTAACGTTACCAACCAATGATTTTTTATCGTACATTTGCCACATATTTGTAAAGTGCAGTTTGCAAAAATGATAAATAAGATTAAACACCTTGGAATAGTGGAAAACATTGACGGCTCGCATCTGAAAGTGAGAATCGTCCAGACATCCGCCTGCTCGGCATGTGCAGTGAAGGGTCATTGCAGTGCGGCCGAGTCGAAGGAGAAGTTGATAGACGCCTATGCCGCCGAAGGGACGGAGTGTCGCATCGGCGGACAGGTGTTGGTGGTGGGTACTGCCTCGATGGGGAAACAGGCTGTGTTGCTGGCCTTTGTGCTCCCTTTCCTGCTGGTGGTGGCCACGCTTTTTATTTCCATGGCCTGCACTGGGGGCAATGAGCTGCTGTCCGCTGCATCCGGACTGGCGGTCTTGTTGCCGTTCTACCTCATTTTATACGTCTGCCGTCACCGGTTAGGGCGTGTTTTTACTTTTACAGTGGAATCAATTAATTAATAAACTAACTTTCTATTTATGGATTTAATTTTGATTGCAGTTGTTTCATTGGGCGCTATCGGGCTGATTGCCGCGATCATCCTGTATGCGGCTTCTAAGAAATTCGCTGTGTATGAGGATCCGCGGATTGCTCAGGTGGCCGAAGTGCTGCCGCAGGCAAATTGCGGTGGATGTGGTTTCCCGGGATGTTCCGGCTTTGCTGCCGCGTGCGTGAAGGCCGGCTCGTTGGAAGGAAAGCTTTGTCCGGTAGGCGGTCAGCCTACGATGGTGAAGGTGGCTGCCATTTTAGGGCTGGAGGCTGCGGCTTCCGAACCGAAGGTGGCGGTAGTAAGATGTAACGGTACGTGCGCCAACCGGCCCCTCGTCACGCAGTACGATGGTGTCCGTTCGTGCGTCATTGCCAACTCTACGTATGGAGGCGAGACCGGTTGTACCTTCGGCTGTCTGGGCTGTGGCGACTGTGTGGCTGCCTGTAAGTTTGATGCCATCCACATGAATCCCGAAACGGGATTGCCCGAAGTGGACGAAGACAAGTGTACGGCGTGTGGCGCTTGTGGCAAGGCTTGTCCGCGCGGCATCATCGAAATCCGCCCGAAAGGCAAGAACAACCGCCGCGTGTATGTGCAGTGTGTCAACAAGGACAAGGGGGCGGTGGCCCGCAAGTCTTGCAGCGCCGCCTGTATCGGCTGTGGCAAGTGCGTGAAGGTGTGTCCGTTCGAGGCGATTACGCTGGCCAACAACCTGGCATACATTGACCCGGCCAAATGCAAGTCTTGCCGCAAGTGCGAGATGGAATGCCCGCAGCAGGCCATCATTGCCAAGAACTTCCCGCCCAGAAAGCCGAAGGCGGAGGGAGAGGCGGCTGCCAAGCCGGCAACGGCCCCGAAGGCAGCTCCTGTGGCAGCAAAACCCGAGGCTCCTGCCCAGGCGGCTCCGAAAGAAGCATAATTCATTTTATTAGTAAGAACATAAAACAATATAACAGTGAAGACATTTAGAATTGGTGGAGTTCATCCGGCAGAAAACAAATTGTCGGCCGGTAAAGCCATTGAAACACTTGCACTTCCTAAGCAAGCGGTGTTCCCTTTGTCACAGCATATCGGTGCGCCTGCCACTCCCATCGTCAAGAAAGGAGATGTAGTCAAAGTTGGTACGAAGATTGCTGAGGCAGGCGGTTTTGTGTCGGCGGCCATCTTCTCTTCCGTATCCGGCAAGGTGAATAAGGTAGATAGCGTGATTGATGCCAGCGGGTATCGGAAACCGGCCATTTTCATTGATGTGGACGGCGACGAATGGGAAGAATCGATTGACCGCAGCGCGGACCTGGTGAAAGAATGTACGTTGACTCCCGAAGAGATAGTGGCCAAAGTGAAGAATGCGGGCGTTGTCGGTATGGGCGGCGCGTGTTTCCCCACACATGTCAAGCTGATGCCCCCTCCGGGATGCAAGGCCGAGTGTGTCATCATCAATGCGGTGGAATGTGAGCCGTATCTGACGGCCGACCACCGGCTGATGCTCGAAAAGCCGGACCAGATCCTGGTCGGTGTGTCGCTGCTCATGAAGGCCGCCAAAGTGACGAAAGGCTATATCGGCATCGAGAACAACAAGCCCGATGCCATCCGGCTCATGACCGAGAAGGCGGCTGCGTATGCCGGCATCGAAGTGGTCCCCTTGCAGGTGAAGTATCCGCAGGGAGGTGAGAAGCAGCTGATTGATGCCGTCATCGGGCGCCAGGTGCCGGCTCCTCCCGCCATCCCTATCAATGTGGGTGCCGTGGTGCAGAACGTCGGAACGGCCTATGCCGTCTATGAGGCCGTCATGAAGAACAAGCCCTTGTTTGAGCGTGTCGTGACCGTGACCGGCAAGTCTTTGAAGAATCCGTCCAATTTCCTGACCCGTATGGGTACGCCGATGAGCCAGCTGATTGATGCGGCCGGCGGTCTGCCCGAAGATACCGGCAAGGTCATCGGCGGTGGTCCGATGATGGGTAAGGCGTTGGTCAATACCGAAGTGCCCATCTGCAAGGGCAGCTCGGGCGTGCTGATTATGAACGATAAGGAAGCGAAGCGTGCCGAACCGCAGCCGTGTATCCGTTGCGCCAAGTGTGTGAGCGCTTGTCCGATGGGGCTCGAACCCTACTTGCTGGCGACTTGCTCGTCGTTGCAGGATTGGGAACGTGTGGAGAAAGAGATGATCATGTCTTGCATCGAGTGTGGCTCTTGTCAGTTCACGTGTCCTTCGCATCGTCCGATGTTGGATTATATCCGTATGGGTAAAGGTAAGGTGGGCGGAATTATCCGTGCACGTAATGCTAAAAAATAAGTTAGAGAATCATTATGGCAAATAAATTAATAGTATCCTTGTCGCCCCACGTGCATGGCAATGACAGTGTGCAGAAAAACATGTACGGTGTCATCATTGCCTTGGTACCGGCCTTGCTGGTTTCCTTCTATATGTTCGGATTGGGCGCCGTTATCGTAACGCTGACTTCTGTCATCGCGTGCTTGTTCTTCGAATGGGCTATCACCAAATTCATCCTGAAGCGTGAACGTACCACCATCATGGATGGTTCGGCTGCCCTGACCGGTCTGTTGCTGGCATTCAACCTGCCTTCCAATCTTCCGTTGTGGATTATCATTATCGGTGCGCTGGTGGCCATCGGTATCGGTAAGATGACTTTTGGCGGTTTGGGCTGCAACCCGTTCAACCCCGCCTTGGTAGGACGTATCTTCCTGCTGATTTCTTTCCCCGTGCAGATGACTTCGTGGCCCGTTGCCGGCCAGTTGGGCTCCTATACAGATGTAGAGACAGCTGCCACGCCGCTGGCACTGATGAAGCAGGCCGTGCACGGCAATGCCGACGCTTTGGGCCAGCTGCCCGATGCCTTCAGCCTCTTCTTGGGCAATAACCCCGGCTGTATCGGCGAAATCAGCTCCTTGGCCCTGTTGCTGGGTCTGGCCTACATGCTGGTGAAGAAAATCATCACCTGGCACATCCCCGTGTCCATCCTGGCCACGGTATTCGTGTTCAGCGGCCTGATGCACCTGGCCAATCCGGCTGTCTATGCCTCGCCGTTCACCCATCTGTTCACCGGTGGTCTGATGCTGGGCGCTATTTTCATGGCGACAGACTATGTCACTTCGCCGATGACGCACAAGGGCATGATCATCTATGGGGTGGCCATCGGCTTCCTGACCGTGGTCATCCGTCTGTTCGGCGCTTATCCGGAGGGTATGTCATTCGCCATTTTCATCATGAATGCTTTCACTCCGTTGATTAACACATATTGCAAACCTAAACGATTTGGGGAGGTAGTAAAGAAATGAAAAAGCTCGAATCATCTTTAGCGAACATGGTGATCGTCCTGACGGTCATCTCTGTGGTTGCCGGTGGCATTCTGGCCTACGTCAACCAGATTACTGCGGGCCCTATTGAGAAAATCAAGGCCGAGACATTGAACAATGCGCTTCGGAGTGTGCTCAATGCCGACGAAATGCCGCAGGTGTCTTCTACCAACAGTATCGACGAGTTCACTACCGTCTATGTCACCAACATGGGGGTGGCCGTGCAGGCTGCCACCGACGGGTTCGGCGGTAAGCTGAAGGTGCTGGTCGGTTTCACGGAAGACGGTGCCATCTCCGGTTACAGTGTGTTGGAACACGCCGAGACTCCGGGCTTGGGCGCCAAGGCCGGCGAATGGTTCCAGAAAGGGGCCAAGGGGGACATTATCGGCAAGAAACCTGCCGAGAAGGCACTCGCCGTGTCCAAGGACGGTGGCGAGGTGGATGCCATCACAGCGTCGACCATCACCAGTCGTGCGTTCCTGCAGGCCGTGAACCAGGCTTACCAGGCTTATTCGGGCACATCGATGGATGCAGCCTCGTCGGCCACTCCGAAGGCATCGGCCCAGGCCGGTTGCTGCCAAGAAGGGAAGTGCAAAGAAGGCCAGTGCCAAGAAGGGAAGTGCAAAGAAGGCCAGTGCAAGGAAGGAACGTGTCGGAACGGTGCCTGCAAGGAGGGTGCCTGCCAGCAGGCCTCCTGCAAAAACGCCTGTCAGCAGGCCGAGGCACCCATCACCTGTGGCTCGTCTGAAGCCTGCGGCCGTGCGAAAACCACAGAAAACAATTAATGAAAGGAGGAACGATTTATGAATAACTTAAAAGTTTTGCTGAACGGTATAGTCAAGGAAAATCCTACTTTCGTTCTTTTGTTGGGTATGTGTCCTACGTTGGGTACCACCTCCAGTGCCATTAACGGTATGTCGATGGGTCTGGCCACGATGGCAGTGCTTATCTGTTCTAACTTTGTCATTTCCTGCATCAAGAAACTGGTGCCCGACATGGTGCGTATCCCTTCTTATATTGTGGTCATCGCCTCGTTGGTGACGATTCTTCAGATGGTCATGCAGGCCTATGTGCCCGACTTGTATGCTACCTTGGGTCTGTTCATCCCGTTGATTGTGGTGAACTGTATCATCTTGGGTCGTGCCGAGGCTTTTGCCGCCAAGAACGGTCCCATCCCCTCCATTTTTGACGGTATCGGTATCGGTCTGGGCTTTACGATTGCCCTGACGCTGCTGGGTGGTGTCCGCGAGTTGCTGGGTACCGGCAAGCTGTTCAATGTCACCCTCTATTCCGAAGACTACGGCATGCTGCTCTTCGTGTTGGCTCCGGGTGCGTTCATTGCCTTGGGATACCTCATCGCCATTGTCAATAAACTGCGTAAAGCATAACTCCTAAAATTAAAGAAAGATATGGAATATATACTGATATTTATCACCGCCATTTTTGTGAACAACGTCGTGTTTTCACAATTCCTCGGTATCTGTCCGTTCCTGGGCGTTTCCAAGAAGGTCGATACCGCTATGGGTATGGGAGCTGCCGTGGCTTTCGTCTTGACGCTGGCCACTATCGTGACTTACATCATCCAGAAGTTCCTGCTGGATGCTTTCGGCTTGGAGTATTTGCAGACCATCGCCTTCATCCTGGTCATTGCCGCCTTGGTGCAGTTAGTGGAGATTGTCCTCAAGAAGGTTTCTCCGGCACTGTATCAGGCCTTGGGCGTGTTCTTGCCGCTGATCACGACGAACTGCTGTATTCTGGGTGTGGCCATTCTGGTCATCCAGAAAGATTATGATTTGTTCACGGGCGTGGTTTACGCCTTCTCTACGGCTTTGGGCTTTGCGTTGGCCTTGATTCTGTTTGCAGGCATCCGCGAGCAGTTGAGCCTGGTCAAGGTGCCGAAGGGCATGGAAGGCATGTCCATCGCCTTGGTCACCGCCGGCCTGCTGGCCATGGCCTTCATGGGCTTTTCGGGTGTGGACAAAGGTCTTGCGGCCGTATTCGGGTTGAACTGATACTACGGGTCGAGACAAACCGTTTCGGGGCGGGTGGACAGGGTGTCCATCCGCCTTTTTCTGTCTGGCGGGTACGATATGGCGGAGGTGCGAAAAATAAATGGGAATTCCTGTTGCTAATTTAAGAATTCTTGCTAATTTTGTTGCCGGAAAGCCAAAACAGCCTTTCATGACACATTAAATAGTTATATTATGAAACAAAGAATATTGGTAACAGGCGGTACAGGGTTCATCGGTTCGCATACGGTGGTGGAACTGCAGAACAGTGGATACGAAGTGGTTATCGTTGATAACTTGTCCAACTCAAAAGCCGATGCGGTGGATCACATTGAGCAGATTACGGGCATCCGTCCGGCCTTTGAGGAAGTGGATTGCTGTGATTATGCGGCAATGGATGCGGTGTTTGCAAAATATCCCGGTATTCAAGGCATCATCCACTTTGCAGCCAGCAAGGCTGTGGGTGAATCGGTACAGAAGCCTTTGATGTACTACCGCAACAATCTTGTTTCATTGATTAATATATTGGAGCTGATGCCCAAGCATGGCGTGAAAGGCATCATCTTCTCTTCTTCTTGCACAGTGTATGGCCAGCCGGATATCTTGCCGGTGACCGAGCAGGCTCCCATCAAGAAAGCCGAGTCGCCGTATGGCAACACCAAGCAGATCAACGAGGAAATCGTGCGCGACACGGTCGCTTCGGGTTCGCCCATCCAGGCCATCCTGCTGCGCTACTTCAATCCGATTGGCGCACATCCTACGGCCCTGATCGGTGAGCTGCCCAACGGCGTGCCACAGAACCTGATTCCTTTCCTGACCCAGACGGCCATCGGCATCCGTGAGAAGCTGAGCGTGTTTGGCGATGACTATAATACACCCGACGGCTCTTGCATCCGCGACTACATCTATGTGGTCGATTTGGCCAAGGCACACGTGGTGGCCATGGAGCGCATTTTGCAGGACAAGCAGAAAGAGAAGGTGGAAGTGTTCAATATCGGTACGGGCCGCGGATTGTCAGTGCTCGAATTGATTCATGCTTTCGAAAGCGCTACCGGTGTGAAGCTGAATTATCAGATTACAGGCCGTCGTGCCGGTGACATCGAGCAGGTGTGGGCCGACCCATCGTTTGCCAACAATGAGTTGGGCTGGAAGGCAGATACCCCGATTGAGGATACCCTGCGTTCCGCTTGGAAGTGGCAGTTACATTTGCGTGAGACAGGAGTTCAATAATTTTTAGAATAAAGAACAAGAAATACTGAACAATTCTAGTTCTATAAACGTTATTAAAGTGCAGACGCCTCAAAGTGCTATCATGTATGTGAATATCTGGTGCATCCACTGATGGGCAGACGAGCCCTCGGTAAGGCGTATATTGCATAGTAGTTTTGTCGTGTTTTATTTTGTGTTTGTGTTGTGGTAGCCCTTCGACGTGAGTCGAAGGGCTACTTCTATTATATACCGGTGTGGTGGTTGCACCTGATTTCGTAGACGAAGGGTTCCGTATCGGGCGCTTTTGTCGGCGTTGGTTCTCGGTAGTAGAATACTTCCTGGCGGGGCATCTGCGGATGCAGGGGTTGCAACATTGGGTCCAGGTGGTGGCAGAAGGCCTCATACGAGTGGAGGTGGCAGAGCGGACCACTGTCGTCCCTGAACAGGACCGCATAGCGGTGGTGGGGCAGGTGCCGCACTAAGCGGTTGATGTCGGCGGCCAGTTGGCGGGCGCTGGAGGGATCCGTGCGGTCAAAGCGGTTGGACACGTTGAAGAGCACCAGGTCCGTCAGGTGGGCGTGCGAGGTCCAGAACCGGTCGGGAATCTGGTTCAGGTGCGCATAACAGTGGCAGGTCACGGTGTGGTAGGCCTCGTCCTGCCAGAAGTCCTGCGTCAGCTGTTCCATCTCTGCGGTAGGGCAGATGCCGATGTAATGGAGCTCCAGGGTCGGAAAAGGGCGGCACACGTCGGCAAAGGCCAGTCCCGAAGCGCCGCATTCGTAGGAGAGGTCGCAGAAGATGACGCGCCCGCTCGTCTGCCGGAGGGTGGGCAACAGCCAGTGCCCGTTGGTTTCCAGCAGGGCCTTGGCGGCGCAGTACTGCTTCCGCATATAATAGAAACAGTAGAGCTGGAGGCGTTCCGCCGGCGGGCAGACGGCGGTCTCGCCCGTCAGGAAGTCGTGGCGTCCGTAGTCGGTCAGTTCCCGGTTCAGGGTGTCGTCGGTCCGTCCCGCAGGCCGTTGTATCCGCCGGTCGAACGCTGCTCTGAATGCGTCCCCCAGTGGGTAGATGTCGGGTTGCAGGTCCCATTGCTGGTCATAGTCAGGTATCTCCCACCGTCCGTTGCAGAAGTCGGCGCAGGTGGCGGCGATGTAGCCGTTGTGCTGGCGGATGTACGCCATCAGTTTATAGAAGGTCAGTCCGGCTCCCAGCACCGAGGGGTTGCCGGTGATGAGCAGCTGTTTTCGTGCGCGGGTCAGCGCCACGTTCAGTTTCCGGTCAATCAGAAATTCGCCTTCCTTGAAAGTGTTGGCCGTCAGGAAATTCAGTTGGCTCAGGTGGCGGATGGTGAACGAATAGATGATGACATCGCGCTGGCTGCCCTGATACCGTTCGACGGTGTCGATGGAGATGTCTGCCAGGTCTGGAATGTCGAGGGCGGCAATGGCATGGCGTATCATGGCTATCTGGTTCCGGTAGGGCACGATGACACCTACCGTGGTGTGTGCGTCGAATGAGTCGGCGGTCAGCCGGTGGATGTGTTGCAGCAGGAGGGCCACGATGCGTGCCTCGTTCGTGTTGGCTTTGTCGGACAGGCAGGGCTCTTCGGGAGTCTCTGCTGGGATGAAGATCATGCGTCGGCTGGTCAGCAGCCGGTCGATGGCATCTTCGGGAACCGGGGCGTTGAGGTAGGGCGTGTGCTCTTCCTGGTGAGGCAGGGGGACCGGCTCCAGCCGTTCGTGGTAGTAGAAGGCATGGTTGGGGAAGTCGGCCAGTGCCGGGTGCATACGTCCCTGCTTGTGGAGGATGCTTTTGAAACGATCGTCGCTGCGCCGGTACAGCCGCTCGAAGAGCGAGCTCCGGCAGTCTTCCAGACCGATGTGGCGGAGCAAGGGGTCGGCCACGCCGGCTTCTGTCTCGCTTTGCTGCACGATGGCCGGCAGCTGCTTGTAGTCGCCTATCAGGATGAATTTGTCGATGGCACTGCGCTGGTCGTGGGCAGCCGCCAGGATGCCGGTCAGGTCGGGTTCCAGCAGTTGCGAGGCCTCGTCCACGATGGCCAGTGCGAAATGTTTCAGGCTGAACAGGTTCAGCCGGTTGTTGAGGGCGGTGGCCGTGCCCACGAAGAGGCGTGTCGAGCGGATGCGGCGTTGGATGTCCTCCAGCTTTGGGCAGTCTGCCAGACAGTTGCCGAGCAAGTAGGGCACGAAGCGTTTGTCGCAGGCCGTTTCGTTGCCCAGGCGCAGGAACGGGTGGGTGGCGGCGATGCCCGATTGGACCAGCATCTGGCAGATTTCGTCTACGGCCCGGTTGGTGTACGAAAGGAGCAGGATGGAGGTGTCGGCATCTGTCAGGGCCTCCTCCACGATGTGGCGCAGGGCGCACGAGGTCTTGCCGGTGCCCGGCGGGCCCACCAGCAGGAAATAGTCGTTGCTCTGCTTCACCTTTCTTATCAGTCCGTCGAACCGCCCGTAGCTGCCGTTGGGCGTGCGGGTAGGGTCGTAGGTGGGCTGCTGGGTGCCGAGCAGCAGGGCCTTCCGTTCGGGGCGGGCCGAGAGGAAGGCGTACAATCCCTTGAAGCAGCTGGTGGCTCCCAGGTCCGAAGCGTCGTGCTCTATGCAGAACCGGTCTTGTCCGCCGCCGATGATTTCCTTGTTCTGCTGGCCGTTGCGCAGCCGCACGGTGATTTCCTCGGGGGTCAGTTCCACCACCGTCCCCTTCATCAGCACATGGTTGCGCACGTCCGGCTGTCCTTGGCAGGCATAGCACACGATGATGTCGCCCACCCGGAAGTTGGGCAGGAAGTCGTCCTCCTGTCGGGGGATGCCCAGCCGCAGCAGGTCGTAGCCGCGTTCGGGCGCGCTTTTCCTTTTCTCCTTCACCGTCAGTCCCGTCAGGATGTTCCCCGCTTCGAGCTTTTCCGTCAGCGGCAGGTTCCACAGGGCCGCAAAGCCGTAGGAGGCATCGGTCCTCCCTCCGGTCTTGCTGAGTATCAGCTCTTTCGATACGAAGGTGAAGAAGCGTTGGAAGTAGGCTTTCTCCAGCGGCGTACACCGTTTCAGGGTGTCGATGGCCGCTTGCAGCTGGGGCTCCTGATAGTCCGTCCAGAGGCGTGAGTGCACCTGGAGCTCGTTCAGCAGGTCGGTAGTGAGCTCCTCCGTCACGCGGGCGATGTCCCCTTCGCCGAAAGCCATCTCCTGCGCCACGATCAGGTTGCGCAGGCGGATGCACTCCCTGAAGAGGCTTTCCGAGAAGTGCTCGGCCAGCAGTCCGTCCGGGTACTTGGAGTAGAGCAGGAAACTTTGCAGCTGGTCGGCCGTCTGGCCGAAGTTGTACATCAGCACCCCCTGATACAGCATCATCTGCAGGTAGTGGTCTTCCTTGTGCCGCCGGTTGTACTCGTCGCGCTTGCCCGATTTCTGTTCTATCAGGACGCTGAAATCCTTTTGCAGCATGTCCACACGTCCCTGTATGCCCAGTTTCTCGCAGATGAAAGAGGCCTCCAGCAGCGTGTGGTGGCGGTCGAACCCGGCGATGCCGTGCGGCAGCTTGTCCTGCACCACGGCGCGTATGTTCATCATCTGCGCCTGCGCCTGCCGGTGGAAGTCCTGCGGGAGGGTGCAGGTGCAGAAGTCCAGCGCGGCTGTCGAGAAGAATTTCTTCAGCGTGCGGGCATAGCTGACCGGCTCGGCGGGCCGTTCGTTCACATAGTCGTCCAGGAACTGGCTCGCCAGGTTTCCCAGCAGGATGTGGTGCGTGTTGGCCCGCGGCTTTATCTTGTTCATGAAATAGTTCAGCGGGTGGTGTCCGTATTCACGGAAGCAGCTGGCCAGCGTACTGATGTCAATCAGGTAGTCGGGATGTACCACCACCAGTCGGGGGAGGTAGCGGTTGTTCTCATCAATGTGCACGTCCAGCAGGTTGAGCTGCATGTGCTCCTGCAGCAGGTCTTTCAGGTAGGCCAGGTCTTCCTGGTAGCCTCCTTGCACGTAGTTGATGATGATGAACGGCTCCTCCTCGCTGTCGGTCGAAGCGAAGATCTCCGTGTCGTTCCACGAGCTGACCGACACCCGTAGGTAGGGCAGGCGGGTATGCGGGTTGCCTTTGTACGGACGGTTGGACGGAGGTATTTCGGTGACGAGCCCTGCGGGAATGTCCTCGCCGAAGGCCAAGGAGATGAACCGCACGAGGGCGCGCAGGTCATACCGGTATTCTTCCATTACCGGCTGGAAACGGTCGCCCATGGCGGCATGGCAGTTGCGCCGCATGGTCTGTATGGCATATTTGTCCGAAGGGTTCATGCGCCGTTGCCTGCACACGTAGTCGAGGCGTGAGAACAGGTTGGCGAAGGCGAAGGAGGCCTGGGCGGTCAGTTCGTGGCAGGCCTGCTCCAGCACTTTATAGAGCAGGATGTACTTGGCGCGTATGTTTTCGGGGGCGGCCTGCGGATGGCGGTGGATGTGTTCCACCTGCCGGTACAGGTCGAAGGACTGGAGTTCGATGGAGGGGACAGATGAGATGGACATGAATCAGGAATGAAATAAGATGAGGGAACGGAGCGGAGCACCCCGCCTCCCCGCCGCCCGAAGGCGGAAACCACGTCACCGTGACAGTGGCCGGACGCTCCGCTCCGTTCAGAAGGGCCTATCGGTCTCTCAGGCGGTCGATGGCGGCCTTGAGCTGTGCCAGGGCCTTTTGCAGCACGGCGCGCGGACAGCCCACGTTCAGCCGCATGAACCCTTGGCCGCCCTGGCCGAAGATTTCACCGTCGTTCAAGGCCAGGTGCGCCTGGTTCACGAACAGGTCGATCAGTGCGTCATGGTCCAGCCCCAGCTCCCGGCAGTTCAGCCATACTAAGAACGAGGCCTGCGGACGCAGCGGACGTACAGACGGAAGCTCGCGCCGGCAGTAGTCTGCCACGAAGTCGATGTTGCCTTCCACGTAGCGCAGCATGGCCTGCCGCCACGCTTCCCCTTCGGGAGAGAAGGCCGCCAGGGTGGCGATGGGCGAGAACAGGGTAGGCTCGTTCAGTTCGTTGGCCGTGAGCCAGGTGTAGAAGCGGTGGCGTATCTCCTCGTTGGGCACGATGGCATACGAGCTGACGATACCGGCAATGTTGAACGTCTTCGAGGGAGCCCCGAAGGTGATGCTGTTTTGCGCGGCCTCGTCCGAGACAGAGGCGAACGGGATGTGCCGGTTGTCCCACAGGGTCATGTCGCAATGTATTTCGTCAGAGATGACCAGGATGTGCCGGCGGTGGCAGAACTCGGCCAGCCGTACGAGCGTCTCGCGGTCCCAGGTGATGCCCGCCGGATTGTGCGGGTTGCTCAGTATCAGCAGGCGGCATTTCTCGTCGGCCACCTGTTCCAGCTGGTCGAAGTCCATGGCGTAGCTGCCGTCAGCCTGTTCGATGAGCGGGTTGTAGACCACCTCTCGTCCGTTGCCCAGCGGCGTCAGTCGGAACGGGTGGTAGACGGGGGGCTGGATGATGACTTTCTCGTCGGGGGCCACAAAGACATTGAGGGCCATGCCGATTCCCTTCACGATGCCGGGGATGAAGGTCATCCAGTCGGTGTCCACTTCCCATCCGTGGTGCTCCTTGATCCATTGCGCCACGGTAGGCCAATAGTTGTCGGGCATGACGGTATATCCGTAGAGCGAGTGCTCTAACCGTCGGCGCAGGGCGTCGGTGATGAAGGAGGGAGTCTCAAAGTCCATGTCGGCCACCCACAGCGGGGTCAGGTCTTCACGGCCATAGCGTTCCTGCAGCACTCCGTATTTCAGGGTGTCGGTACCTTTCCGGTCAATGATACGGTCAAAATTGTATGTTTCCATGTCTTGTTGCTGCGGCAGATTATGGCTGCCGTTCCATTTCAAATCCTAATTGCAAGCCGTTGTATTGGTCGAGCAGGGAGGTCAGGGTGCTCAGGGTGCTGTTAGAAGAAGCCTTGCTGGCCACGCTGCCCACCGTCTTGGTGAGGTCCATCAGCTTGTCCGCATTGAAGAGGAGGCTCATCTTGCCGGGGGTCAGTACGTTGTAGGAGACGGTCGCCGTGAAGCCGATGCCCAGGCGCGTCTTCAGTTTCAGCTCCTTGTCGGTGGCGTTGTACGAATAGGTGCCCTGGGTGGTTTTGCCCTTCACGGTCGAGGTGTAGGTGCTGTCGGCGTTGAAGACGAAGGTGCAGCCCTCCGAGAAACCGAGCTTGTCCATCACCTGTTGCATCTTTTCTTCCACTGATTTGGCGGCCAGCTCGCTGCCGGCCTTGGCCAGCAGGTTGTCGCTCTGGAACTTGCAGTCCTGGCCTACATACTTCCAGGTTCCTTCGAGCGAGAAGGAAGTGGAGGTTTCGCTCACTTTTTCGCCTACGGCTTTCGCCACGCCCGAGAGAATGCTTTTCCAGTCTTGTGCGTGGGCCTGTGTCCCGAGCATCAGGACACAGGCCAGCAGGCTTGCTTTCAGAAGTTTCATCTGGTTAAAGTTTTTTAAGTTGTTGGGATAGGGTTCTTAAAGACAGGGCGGGGAGGAGGTGTCCGCATCAGGGCACACGCCCTCTCCCCTCCCTGGTGATGTCTGTATGGGGTCAGCAGGCCTTGAAGCTCATGTCAAGCCCTTTCACCGAGTGGGTCAGTGCGCCTACCGAGATGTAGTCCACACCACATTCGGCATAGTCGCGCAGGGTGTCGAACGTGATGCCGCCCGATGATTCCAGTTCCACACGGCCGTTCACCAGTTCCACCGCCTTGCGGGTGTTTTCGGGGGTGAAGTTGTCCAGCATGATGCGGTCCACACCGAGGGCCAGCCCCTGTTGCAGCTCGTCGAAGTTGCGCACTTCCAGCTCTATTTTCAGGTTCTTGTTCTTGGCCTTGCAGTACTCCTTGGCGCGGCCTACGGCCTTGTCGATGCCTCCGGCAAAGTCCACATGGTTGTCCTTGAGCAGGATCATGTCAAACAGGCCGATGCGGTGGTTCACGCCTCCGCCGATTTTCACAGCCATCTTCTCCAGGATGCGCATTCCCGGGGTCGTCTTGCGGGTGTCGAGCACCCGGGTCTTGGTGCCTTCGAGCCGCTTCACGTAGCGGGCCGTCATGGTGGCGATGCCGCTCATGCGCTGCATGATGTTCAGCATCAGGCGTTCGGTCTGCAGGAGCGATTGTATCTTTCCTTCCACAATCATGGCCACGTCGCCCGGTTTCACGGGGGTGCCGTCTTGCAGGAACACTTCCACTTTCATGGTGGGGTCAAAGCGGTGGAACACCTCTTTGGCCACTTCGATGCCGGCCAGGATGCCTTCTTCCTTAATCAGCAACTTCGATTTTCCCATGGCATCGGCAGGGATGCACGAGAGGGTGGTATGGTCGCCGTCGCCGATGTCCTCGGCAAACGACAGGTCAATCAGCCGGTCAATTAAATCCTTTACTACTTTTTCGTCCATAGTCTTCTTTAATAAATGTGATGATATGTGGCAGCAAAGGTAAAGATTATCCGTATCTTTGCAAAAAGAATGGTTCGAAATCAACGTTTGCAGCATTATGAAAATTACCTTGTTGGTGGTAGGCCGGACGGTGGAGAAACATTACATCACCGCCATTGCCGACTATACGGAGCGCACCCGGCATTACCTGCCGTTTGAGATAGAGGTCATCCCCGAGTTGAAGAACACGAAAAGCCTCAGTGCGGAGCAGCAGAAGGAGAAGGAGGGAGAATTGATACTGAAGGCCCTGCAGCCGGGCGATGCCGTGGTGTTGCTCGACGAGCACGGCAAGGAGTTCCGCTCGGTGGAGTTCGCCGCCTGGGTGGAGCGCAAGATGCATACGGTGGGCAAACGGCTGGTGTTTGTCATCGGCGGCCCTTATGGTTTCTCGCCGGCGGTCTATGCCGCGGCCGGCGAGAAGCTGTCCTTGTCGAAGATGACCTTCTCGCACCAGATGATACGGCTCATCTTCGTGGAGCAGCTCTATCGGGCCATGACGATATTGGCCGGAGGGCCTTACCACCACGAGTGAGGCGGCACTCCGGCAAGACGGCGGCCTGCAGGCCCGCCTCCCGTCAATGGCTGGCCTGGAACTGCTGGATCAGCAGCGTGAGGTTGGCCGTGAACAGGCGGGCGGAGATGGCCAGCAGGATGATGCCGAAGAACTTGCGGATGACGTAGATGCCCCCTTTGCCGAGCAGCCGCTCGATGCGGTCGGTCATGCGCAGCACGATGTAGACCCACCCCATGTTGAGCAGCAGGGCGATGAGGATGTTGATGGGGGCATACTCCGCGCGTAGCGACAGCAGCGTCGTGAAGGCTCCGGCTCCTGCCAGCAGCGGGAAGACCAGCGGCACGAGGGTCGCCTCCTTGATGGGACCCGTGTTCTTGAAGATCTCCACGTCGAGAATCATTTCGAGCGACATCATGAAAATCACGAAGGCACCCGCCACGGCAAACGAGGCGATGTCTACCTGAAACAGTTTCAGCATCATGTCGCCCACATAGAAAAAGCCCACCAGCAGCGTGCCTGCTATCAGGGTGGCCTTGTTGGCATTCACCGCGCGTCCCTTCTGTTTCAGGTCCAATACGATGGGAATAGAGCCGATGATGTCTATCACGGCGAAGAGTACGATGAAGGCACTCGTCAGTTCTTGTAAGTCAAATCCGTTCATGTTTCTATTTTTTCTGCAAATATATGCATAAATTCCCGCCCGGCCAAACGTTTCTGCACGCGCTTGCCGGTGTCGGGCCTCATGCCTGCAGCAACTGCCGCAGCTCCTTTTCGTATTGGGCGGCATTCCGGAACACAATGCCGTTCATGCCCAGCCGCCTGCCTCCGTCCACATTCATGGGCCGGTCGTCCGTGAAGATGCATTCCTCGGGCCGGAGCCGGAAGCGTTCGAACAGGATTTCGTAGATGGCCGGCTCGGGCTTGATGACGTGCTCTTCCGACGAGATGACCTGCCCGTCCAGCAGCCGGAAGATGTCGAACTGCCCCATGGTGTGGTAGACCTTGCTGCACCAGTTGGTCAGTCCGTAGAGCCGGTAGCCCTCCGCCTTCAGCCGGGCGAGCAGCTCCCGCATACCCGGCACCTCGCCCGTCACGATTTCGGTGTAATGCTCGTTGAAGGTGCGTATCTCCCGCTCATACTCCCGGTTCTCCCGGATGAGGTCCTCCATGAGGTCATCGTAGGGCTTCAGCTCGCGGTCCAGCAACTGCTGCACCCGCTCGTTGTAGAGCACCGGTGTGAACGCCCGGCACCGTGCGGTGTCGGGGATGTGCCGGTGGAAGAACGCCTCGAAGTCGTAGTCCACCAGCACTTTTCCGAAATCAAATATCAGGTTCTTGATCATGGGATCCAGTGTCTTTCGATGTGTGTCACTTTCCCGTTCCGGATGCGGACGCGGGTGTCTAACGGCGAGAACTGCCGGCGGTATTCCGCCAGTGCCTCCAGGTAGGCCTGCTGTCCCTCCCGGAGGGTGTCCGACGGTTCGCCCGGGTTCTCCCGGCAGTCGATGATGACCCATCCGTCGGCCAGCGGGACGGTGGTCTTCCCTATCGGGGAATAGACGGAATGGTCGTCAAACATCGTGCCGCGGTAGGTGCCTCCTTCGTGTGCCTGCAGGTAGGCCCCTCCCTCCTCGATGCCTCCGTTCACAGTCAGGTAGCCGTCCGTCTCGTCCGTTTCGCTCACGATGATGGTGTCGCCGTTGTAGACCAGCGTGTCGCCCGCCTTCATGCCGTGTATCTCGGCGGCGTCATACAGGTCTTCATTGAAGAGGACCAATGCCAGCTGCCGGCTGTCCCAGTCGATGTCCTCTACCGTGAAACCGGCCGGCACCGTGCAGTCGGCCAGTGCCGTCACGTCTGTACCTGCTGGGAGCGGGGCGATGCGTTTGGGTGCGCCGGGGCCGCCGCATCCACACAAGGCGGTGGCCAAGGATAACAGGGTCAGTGTCTTTCTCATATCCGTATCCCTTTCTGCCGTCACGGCTCTCTGACAATCACCGAACCGTTTCCCTGATGGGTGGCCAGCACCAGCACTTCCGCTATCTGCACGTGCTTGGGGGCCGAGGCGGCGAAGAAGACCACATCGGCAATGTCCGCTCCGGTCAGCGGCTGTATGCCTTTGTACACGTTTGCGGCCCGTTCGGTGTCGCCGTGAAAGCGTATGTTGCTGAAGTTCGTCTCCACCAGTCCCGGCTTGATGTTCGTCACGCGGAGGGCGGATGCCGCCACGTCAATCCGCAGTCCGTCGGTAATGGCCTTCACGGCGGCTTTGGTGGCGCAATAGACATTGCCTCCGGCATAGGCGGCATCACCGGCCACGCTTCCGATGTTGATGACGTGTCCTTCGTTGCGCGCTATCATTCCCGGCACTATCAGGCGGGTCATGGTGAGCAGGCCCTTGATGTTCGTGTCAATCATGGTGTTCCAGTCCTCCGGGTCCCCTTCGTATTCCTTTTCCAGTCCCAGGGCCAGTCCGGCGTTGTTCACCAGCACGTCAATGTCTCGCCAGGGTCCTTCCAGCGAGTCCACGGCCTGTCGGGCGGCCTCGGCGTCGCGTACGTCGAAGACCAGTGTCTTCACGGCGGCCCCTTCCGCTTCCAGTTCCGTCCGGATGCTTTCCAGCTTGTCGGCCCGTCGTGCCGTGATGATGACGTTGTAGCCTCCGGCTGCGAATTTCCTTGCACAGGCCTCACCGATACCGCTGGTGGCGCCTGTCACTAATACTGTCTTTTTCATGAGTGTATGGTTTATATGTCTGTTGTCTGGTTGGTTCGGGCGGTCCGCCTCGGGACCGTTTCCGGCTGCGAAGGTATAAAAAAAGCGGTTGTCCGCCAACAATCCGCTCTCTTCTCTGCCGTTTTTGTAGGCCGTCCCTGCGTCCGGACGGCTGGCCGGAGCGGGAAAAAGGAAACCCCGGCTTCGGGAATACTGCTTCTTTTGCCCGAAGGTTATTAACCTTTCGGCATGAAGATTAATAACCTTTCGGCTTTAAGGTTATTAATCTTATCGCCTTAAGGTTATTAACCTTTCGCTGTTGTAAGCAGCTTGCGGGCGGATTGTCTGTCTTCCTGCTCTTTTAGCAAAAGCTACTGTACAATCGCTTTTAGCGATGCCACAAAGGGTATAGATGCTAATCTACGATTCGATGTGCGAAGTCAATTACTTTCGGAACTGTCTGCTCCAGCTGGGGCATCGCTTTACCTATCGGCGAATTGATATAAGTCGGGTCGCAAATCGTAAACTGTTTGCCTTGATACGTCACCTGATCGCCATTGACAGGCTCTTCAAACAAGACCGCTGTGGCTATATGATTGGGATAATCTAACAAAATGACTTTTAAGTGCAATAATTCTTCTACTAAAAAGGCAAACAAAATAGCACGATCTTCGCAGTCGCAATAAGGATAAAAGAGCGTTTCCTCTACGTAGAAAGGTTTCTCATAGCCAAACTGTTGTTGATCGGTCTGGTAGTCGAAGGCGGTCTGCACAAAATTGATCAACAGATTGGCCGCTTGCACCGCAGTTTTTCCTGCAACGGCTTTCGCTAAATCCTGCAACAGTGTATGATAGACCGCTTGACAAACCGGAGCCTGCACATAGACGGGATACTCGCATTGTGGGTAATCCTTGAAGAAGGCAATCAAGTGTTTATTGAGCTGGACTTTCGCTTCCGTCTGATAGGCCTTGCCCTTCAGCGTGCGCTCGAAAGTAGCGTCATCCGGCAAAAACATAGGTTGCCGTATGTCCATATCCAATGTTTTTGAAGCAT
Organism: uncultured Bacteroides sp.; assembly: GCA_945833835.1. Taxonomy (GTDB): domain Bacteria; phylum Bacteroidota; class Bacteroidia; order Bacteroidales; family Bacteroidaceae; genus Phocaeicola. The sequence goes on along the minus strand of CAMAFR010000016.1, from coordinate 9,984 downwards.
AAGCAAACATTTTATTGTAGGTGTAAATGGAAGGGTCTTCCAGCTTCTTTTGCCCCATGAGGAAATAACGTTCTCCCTCAATTGTGACAAAGATGGTTTGATAAATTGTCCGGTTGGCAGGCACCATCAGGAGCAAACGGTTACCGGCCCGGCCTATCTTTGCTTTATAGCCCGATTGGGTGAGTAGGAACATTTGTACAAATGCCCGCTCGTTTTGCCGTGTGCCACACAAATGTTCTGCCACTTGCTGGATGAGCAAGAAGTAGGCCCAATCGTTGAGTTGCATAGAAGTCTGATAGGTTTGGCACCTATCCAGCAGACGTTTATAATCGGTTTGCGAGAGGGTTGTCCAGGCGGCTGCCACCTGCTTCTCCTGAATACCGTCCAAACGGAACGGAGCGTCAAACAACTCTGGGAAATGAAGCGTCAAGCCATAAAAAGACAACGAGAATGAATTGCCCGTGACGGGTTCTGTTGGGGGAACTTCTACGGGTTGGGGCTTGTCTTCTTCGTTGAATCGTCGGGCAGGCATAGTGGGGACGTTAGGATCTGTCTTTGGCTCAATCTTAGGTAAAGGATCATTGAACACGACTGGGCGATCTGGCTCAGGCTGCCGTTTTGCTTTAAGAGGTGCTTCCTTCTTAAAGGGGCGCCAATATTCCTCCAAGAAAGAGGCAAACTCTTGGTTCACCTTTTTTCGGTATTCACGATACTCAGATTGACGTTGTTTGACAAAATTTATATAATCCGCATACGGATCTTGCGCATTTGCCGTAAAGGCATTAATGGCAATGATTGCCAATAAAAGAAAACGTTTCATGGCTCTTGACTATTTATTTGTGGACAGCTCTATGGACCATTGAATCTGCAACTGATTGTTTTTTACACCTAAGATGATGGGATGCGCCTTCACATGGCCTCGCATGGCTTCGCGCGTTATCGCTTGGTGCTGGTAGTCAGTATCTTCCGATAGGGATTTCTGGGTCACCTCGTTTTTCTCCACTACAGCCAAAGCATCGGCTAAAGACTCTACGATGGCACTCCAACAGCCGTTTTTCAACGGATACCGGTCTTCCATGCGTTCAGAGGCAGTTCCACTGTCCACATACCAATACCCTTTCTGCGTAATCTGCTGGGTATTGCCTTGAAAAGTAGAAAGGATTGTCGGATTATAGTTGTCACCTTTGTATAGGTAATTGGATTCTTGCCATTCTTCTTGGCCCGTTTGTGACTGGCTGAGGCGAAACGTCAATCGTTTGTCGTGATGATCATGTGATTGTGCCACAGTGCAGAAAAAAGATTCAAACTGGGCGACCTGATCGCTTTGCAATCCGCTTTGCGCCCGCTTGATTCGGACAAAAGTCTCTCCGAAAATGGAACGCTCTTGCTCTACAATCTGATAAGCGTAATGAGCCGTATCCATTTCCAATTGGAATAGGATATTGATTTTCTCATCTTGATGCGTATAGCTGTTGGTTCCCGTTTTGGCAAGGGCATACCATTCGGAAAGCATCTTGAAGGAGTGTGGAGATTGCAAGGCAAGCAAGAACAAAGCCCGGCTGACCGCTTGCTCCTTGCCTGTGTCAGCATCCAAAGCAGGGTCTGATACACCCCAGGCCTCCTCATCGCTTACATGGTTCAAATAAAAGGACGGCAATTGTGCCTTTTCCCCACCATATCCTCCTGGTGTTTGAGCTTGTGTGGATACAATGACCACAAACGCACCTACGAATATCCTATAAACTTTTCTCCACCCCATCAGTACCAATCAATAACGTATGATAAGGAGGGTGTGTCAAAACTCAGCAGTACATATTGAATTGTCATTCTGAACGTAGTGAAGAATCTGAGAACATCCACTTTTCGCCAACAGATTGGCTTTCCCCTTTGGGCCGCCGAACGTTGTTTCTTCGCTTTCGCTCAGAATGACAGACAAGATGACGGATTGACTTTGTTTTGACACACCCTCCTTATCCATTAAGAAGTTTAATTATTATTTGCCTAAATCTTTCATTTCCTCATCGAAGATCTTCTTGAAGCGCTCATACTCGAAGTCTGTACGCAATTTGTCATCGTTCTTGATGCCACTGACCACATCCTCCAACAGGGCTTGCTTTGACATCTCCATAGCAACATATACTTTATATTTTCCATCCTGCGTTTTCATGGTTTGCTCGCAGATCGTTCGCAAGCCTTTCAGCGTTTGTTGAACAGCTGTACGGGATAATTGCTGGAAACGACGACGGCTTTCATCATTCTCTCCATTGGAATAAGAAGAGGCGTAGTCATCTGTCACCGCTTTCATTTTGCTTTCGATAGCGGTTGCTATCTCGGTGCGGCAAGTGGATTGCGCCTTCTGCTTTGCGATGGTCATATCCGTAGATAACCCCATTGCATTAGCTCGATAATAGTCATCATTACTTTGGAACTCAGGCCCAGAACAAGGCACAATAATCGCTACATCTCCTTGTGTGGCGGCATTCTTTGAACTACCACAACCACTCATTACAAAAACCAATGCTGCCGGGAGCAACATGAACAAGCTCATTTTCTTCATTGTGTAAGAATTTAAAAAATTATTGCCTACTTTATTAGGGTTTTTCGGCTTCTACCCTTTATTGTAAGTTGCGCATTTTGATTGTTCGTTGGTTCGCATTGGTCAGTTGGAACAACGCAATCTTATCCGCCTTCTGAATCTCTATCTCCATCAGTGTGGGGGTATCAGGCACAATCGTGCTGGTTACTCGATAATTTCCACTGTTGGAACCAATCTTCAAGTTGGACGCCGATTGCTCTTCCCCTTGGCCATTCACGATCAATATGCCGTCCAAGAAAACAGTCAACTTATAGTCCGTCTCATTGCTGTTGATCACCTCAAATCGCAAAAAGGTCCGCTCACCCAAGTTTCGCTTTCCTTTGTATTGGATAACGATGCCTGTCTCTAACTCTGCATAGGGCAATGTCGGGTTTGTTTTGACTTGGGGCTGGTTCGTCGGTGTTGTCTGTGACTTTGGCTGCACTACTACAACCGGTCGTGTGGTGGCAGGCCTTGACTGAGGTTGCACAGCAGGTGGTGTGACTTGCGGTTGCTCCACAACCTGAGGAATATCCCCACTTGTGTCTATACGCAACTGCTTCAACTGCTTAGGCAGCTCCCGATTGATGACTTTCATCACCTCTCGAATCGCCGCATTGCGTGCGTTCGCCGCAGAGCTGTTCGCAGGGGCAAGCGTACGTCGTTTCTCCAAATTGTAATCTAAGAGGATTGCACCTGAGCGGTTGTTCTTAAACTGGATCACCACAGTCGTAAAATACTCCCGCATATTGAACATATCTCCCTCCACAACATTGCCTTGTGTGAACTCGCTGTTGATATGCACGATTACATCCGCCGTATTGGGAGAATCGACCAAATCGAAATATTTGTTGGCTATCATGGATCGGATTCCCCGAATGATGCCCTCATTCCCCTGTTGTGTGGATTTCAAGTAAGCCTTCAGCTGGCTGCTTCCTTCCGGAGCGCCGATTCCTACAAAACAACGAGGTGCCTGTCCCTCCACCTGCTTACGCAACGGAGTGAACAGCGGGCTACCAATTTGCTTGAAAGGAGACACATCAAAAGCGAACTGAATCTGTTGGTTTTCTCCTTTGGAGGTGATGTTTTGCACATAGGCGGTCGCTACTCCTTGCGCATCCGTTGGCGGTATGGCAGACAACGTGCCCGAACCTGTCACAAAAGAGCCGCTGAGCTGAACATCCCGCAAAGGAATGCCATTCCTCGATACAGTCAGTGAGATCGGTGTACGGCTGGATTGAAAGGCGGTTGCTTCAATGGAAGTGGGCGAAGGGGTGATTTGAATGCCATTGAAAACCGTTTTCAGCGAGGTGTAAAGCACATTCCCTAACAAGATTGTCTGTCCGTTATACGAACAACTCAAGTCCTCATTCGCACACGGTTCGATTGTTTTCAATCCTTGGATAAAGAAGTCAATCGCACTCAGCAAATATCCCTCCTGCAATGCCTGCTGACCTTGATACCAAAAATCGAAACCTCGTTGAATGGCCTGTTCCCGACGGATCTGACGTTTCGCCGCATAGGTCTCCTTGTCCAATCGGCAATACACCCAATAGCGTTCCCCATCATCATACGTCCCAGCCACCTCATAATCTTCAAGCTGCACGCTCACGGCTGTTTGTACCATTTGCGTAAACGTAGAGGAGGATAGCATGTCCCGTTCCATCATGGTCAAAAGTGAATTGGCCTCCACTGTAACCTCTATCTCCGAAGCCAACTCAGCCAAGGCGTTTCGCTTGGCCATCTCTTGATAGTTCGACTGATCTTTAGTCGCACTACCTATCCCGATGTAATCAAAGGCACCCATCGGACGCTCCTGCAACCAATCGGGTGTCTGCGACCATCCCAACGAGACGGACAGCAACACACCAAGCAAACCAAAGACAATTCGTTTCATCATAAGTTTTCTTTATAAAATTGTGATGTAGAAAGTGTTGCCACTTTGCCGACGATTGGTGTTGATGTTCAATTCATCACGCATGTACAGATAGAGTTGCTGCACAAACTCTAATTCAGCGCCCGCAGCAATCTGCACCTGGTCAAACTGCATCGACTCATCTATGCTGCCTGCCAAATGGTAACGTCCGTTCATGGCGTGTTTCTTGATCCACATCTGGAGTATATCGGATAGAGGGAATCCCATACTGCCTACCTCTGTGGAGAAATCGATTGCTGACTCTGGTGCGATGGAGAAGCTAATCACAAACTGATTGCCTTTCGAGCTTTTTCCAGCCCAACTCACCGTCAGTTGTTTGATAAATTCATCCAAACAATCATCAATGGCGCGGTCGTACAAATCTGCCAACAGGTAGTTTTGATACCGTTTCGATTTTCCCTGTGCAGAACTAAGCAGATTGCCTGAAGCTACCTCGTATGCTTTCAGGTTGGCAGCTCCCACCCCTCCGTTCGGTTGGATATTCTTTCCTAAATCCACCTCAATATAAACATCCGCTTGTGTTTGGCTGATCAACAGTTTGTCATTTGACATCACTGTTTTGTCCTGTTCCATCTGCATCCTGCGCTCCACGGCATCCACTACAGCCAAGAAATCTTTCATTTCATAGTGCTTCTCTTTTAGTTTCGCACTGATGCGGGTGATGGCATTACGAATCTCATAGTTGTTTTTCAGCGCCTCGCTGTAAGTTGTCCCTGTCGGCTTGAAGGGTACGATTGTCATCGTGAACTGAGGCACTTCTTCGGCGATTTCGATGGCCTCTTTGCGTTCATCCGGTTTCCCGATCACTTTTGATCGCAACATATCCCGGTAAAGAGCCTCTGTTTTTAACTCAAACTGGACAATCGCTTTGTATCCTTTGGTCGGCAGCTTCTCATAGCGCACCAAGTCCTCATTGATTGTCCCGATAAACAACGTGTAACGATTTTCTTGCAAGATGCGTCGCGCATAGTCCCGTTGGCTGGTGGTCTGCGTATTGCCAAACAGCGGTCTGTTTTCGTTCAGGCCTTCAATGCCCGCATAAAAATAGGTGTCGAAAGCAGACAAAATGGCTGCCACCATCGCTTCCTTTTTTTTTTCGTGAATGCCTGAAGAACGTAAGATGGCAGATTGTCCTTGGTTCGCCACTAAGGTAGCATCGTTCGTGAAGCGGCTGTCGCTCTGCGCCTGTATGGGAATCCATCCTCCAAAAACGCTTGATGCGATCCATACAAATAGAAAAATATGCTTATACATTGCAGTGGTAGGAATTAAGAACCACATTGCTTGCCCTTCCTGTACATCAAGAGAAACAATGTGGCTCATTGGTTGATTAAAATGGTAAAACTTTTCCTGTTTTCTTGGGTTTGCTCTCGATCTTCAATTGCTCACCTTCACCCAGAGCCTGCATCTTTTGCAGAATCACATCGCCAGACTTCGTCACTTTGCAGAGTGCCAAATCATCACCTTCGACATTCGTCACTTTCAGCTCTCCGATTTTCTTCTTGCTTGGGCGACCGGCTACGATCCGTGTCTCAAATACTTCAAATACATCTTTCTCTTTCACGCCGGCAGCCTCGCCCAAGTCGATATAGACCTCCTCAGCCTTTCCTTTCTTTTCAAGAGATACCTCTAAGATTGCACCATACAACTCAAAATTATTCTCTGCGAATACCCTCGCTCTTTTTGCCAATACTTTAGCTGCATTAGAGAGTGCCTCATCTTCTGTACTTCCAGTCGTTGATAGAGTCCCGATCTCAAGGAGACTGAGTTCCGAAGAGATGGTCTCTTGTGCACTCACTGTACCGGTTGACACATCGATAATTTCTAAGTTGACGATGATGTTTGCAGCATAATAAGAATCTTCCTTTGGGCACTCCACGGTGGTGATGCTACCTCCAATCACCCAGCGGGCATTTAAGGTGCGTAAGATTTGGAATCCGTACTCCTCCTCAGAGATTGACGCGTCAGCCGTGCGTTTTGCCCATTCTGCTTGGAACTGCTGATCCGATTTGATGTCCTTAATGACCAATCGTTTGGAATCCAACAGACCTTGCATGATTTGCGCACGAATGGCATCCGTGTATTTCTGTGCCAGGTTACCACTCGGCTTGATGTCCTTCACATAGGCAATCTCTTTTTTTGTGGAAGTTTGCGCATGTAAACTCATCACTCCTACTAACAACACCAAAAATAAAAATAACTTTTTCATGACTTTAAAGTTTAATGTTAATAATATATTTTTTATCTGCTCTTTTTTATTGCCTTTCAAATGTCAACTCTCCCGCCTCAGTCTCTTCCGGCAAATAGGAAAAGCGTAACACCAATTGTTTTTGATCGAGCTGGGCAATGTCGTACGCATTATCATTCGTATCTTCCGTAAAGCTCAAAGAGGTGACCATCTGTTTGTCTTTTGATTGCAGTGTAAAGGAGGTATATTGCTTTTGCCCGCCGATAATCTCAATCAACTCATAGCTGTTGGATGCAGCATCCTTCACACCCGTAAACGTCAACTGATAAGACTTTTTAGGTGAGATCTTTTTTCCGCCTCGTTTTTGGCTGACCAATCTCCAGGTCCCGACCAGCGTGGCCGGCTTGCTCGCCGAAGCGGAAGCCGGCTGTTGTTCTGTTTTGGCTGTTGTTTGATCGTTCGTTTTAGTAACGGTATTGACTGCATTCGCCGGCAAAGGCTTCTCGGGAGACAGGCGGTAATATAATCCATAGCCCGCTGCCGCATACATCGCAACCCCCAGAATCGACACAATCACCAGCGGATATACATGCGTACTGGTTGACCAACCTCTTGCGATGAAGAAGAACCCAACAACACCCGCCACCAACAGAATCGCAGCCAAATAGGGCAGCACAAACAGCACCAACTCCATGATCAACCAAAGGACATAATAAGTGATTATGGCTACAAAGACCGGTTTCAGCAACGCAACCATGAGTGTAACCATACAACCATCTGCTCCATTTTCAGTGGCATGACCATATCGATCAATATCATACGACGTAAATGTCTCAAATCGAGTAAAAATAAATGAAAGCGGGAACCATAGCGCAAGTATCACATCAAACAAACGCCCCTCAGTGAGATCCAAACTGATAGGATTCTCATCGAACGTCAATGCTCCTTTATAGATAAGGTATAAAGCGTAAAGACAAATCGCCGCCACCACAGCTGTGCAGATGAGGACAGTCACTTGCCTTTTGTTCATGCTTTCTTGCGTATTCATAGATGCTGTTAGTACGCAGGAGAGGTCCGATCCCAGTATTTGTTAGGGTTACCAAAAAGAAAAACGTGAACCTCTACCGGAGCTCGTTCTGCTTTGGAGGCCTTCGCATTGCCCATGTGGTAGAACGAGCAACGCAGAAGCCCACGCTGATATGTATGAAGGCTAACTGCACCCATAGGCAGGACACCTACGGGTACAGCAAACCCTGTGCTTACACACCACGGGACATCTACCGTTGCTTCGTCTTGACCACATTTGAAAAGTTGCGAAGTTCCCAAAGCCAAGAACAAAGCGTCAAGTAAACGCCTTTCTAAAATTTCGTTACCATTTCTCAAACCCACCCAACCGCACTACGATGGTTATCATCGTGGCGCATCAGCGCGGACTTTGCCTTCGGGAAGCCTCAACAACTTGTGTCGTATCCTCTTCCTCACGGCATTGAGAATATTTGCAAATGTAAAAAGTTTATTTATAAAAAACAATTATTCTGAATATTTTTCACGGATTTCATTGAATTTGCATGTCGAATCTGCACTTTGGGGCTAAACATGTCCGATGCTTATCTATTATCATTATCCGAGAACCCTTTTCGGGCTTTCTTTTTGTCCTGTCATCCTGAGCGGAGCGAAGGATCTGTAAGCATCAGGTGGGTGTATTCAGCTGCTTCACTGTGCATGACTTTTCAGGTTCTCGGACAGACATGAGGGAGAGGGGGAGCCCTGGGCGTGCCCTTCCTCCCCGTGTCCCGGTTTTGCTGAAACGCCGAAACGCTGAAACGCCTCACCCCTTGAGGCGGATGTAGCGGTCGGGCTCTGCCTCATCGCGCGCTATGTAGCCCGCGCCACCCAGGTGCGCAGCGTGTTGCGCCCGTTGCCCTGGTGTCCCTGGCGTTGCCGCAGCAGCAGGAACTCCTGGTAGGTGAACTCCTCGGGCAGCAGCCTCAGCATGTTCTGCGGGCCAGGCTGCTGCTGGCGGTCCTCCTCCTGTGGCAGTTGGGGGCTGCCCGGCCCCCAGAGGTCTCTTCGGTGGCCAGCCTCTTGACGTAGGCCTCCATCTGGCCGTCCTCCCATATCAGTGCAAAGCGGTCCGTGTCTATCCATTCCTTCTGTGCCCACTCCCCGAAGTCCACGTCGCGGTCGATGTCCAGCATGGGCCGCTCCTCCAGCTTGTCATGGAGGAAGCAGAAGTAGTTCAGCGTCTGGACGCACTCATACAGGATGTGCATCATCTTGATGTGCAGGCCCACGCGGTTGGTGGATTTCAGCGACTGGCACATCGCGTAGAGGTGAGCCAACACCTTTCTTGGCTGTGAGGTTTGCATCATATTCTGTTCGTATCTTTTCGGTTGGCAAGCGTGGGCGCTCACCCACACACTGAACAGATAGCATCCAGTGAGTCTTTGGGCTGCATTCTATCGAAACTTACGTTAAATATTATCATTCAAATAGTTCTGAATGACTACCCAATCTGACAGCTTCGATAATACCTGTATTTTCGTCTATCCAAATAAGCAGAAAATCCCCCTCGACATGACACTCTAAACAGCCTTTATAATTACCGATTAATTGATGGGCTTTGTATTCAGAGGGTAGTTCTATTTCATTTTCAAGCATACGGAACACTTCCAGCAGTTTCTCAACCTTTTTCTTGTTATTCCGATACTTCTTAAAATCTTTTTTTGAATTGGGTGCTGTATTTTATTGTTTTCATTCATCCAAAGACTTTAAGAATGCATCATAAGAACTGGTGTCTATTGTTCCTGCATAATTACCTGAGCGTGCATCATCAATAGCAGCTTTAGTTGCTGCATTTGGTTCACGATAGGCTATTTCCATAAGAACACTTTCCACATAATTATTTAGACTACGGTTATCCTTCTTTGCCAAAACTTTTAATCTTTCAAGGAGGTCTGTAGCCAAACGAAAAGCTGTCTGTTTTCTTTCCATATCTGCTTCCATAGTGATTGTTATTGATTGTATCGCAAATGTATAACATTTATGTAACACACGCAATAGAAACACCCCTGATTAACTTTTGTTCATCCGGAAGACATTAACGAAAAATGAAGAATCACCTCCTGCACTGTCATGTTGAGCGAAGCGAAATTTTTTAAATGAAGAATGAAGAATGAAGAATGAAGAGTGAAGAATGAAGAATCTTCCCCCTTTGTCATCCTGAGCGGAGCGAAGGATCTGTCCAATTGCGCAGCGAATGCCGTAGCGGCATACAGATGTTTC
>CAMAFR010000015.1 GCA_945833835.1 uncultured Bacteroides sp. | reverse complement strand
AATTACGAGGGCGTTTTATACTACGTTTTTAGGAACGTAGAACTGGACACCCTACCATATAAATATTTTTCCATACCTTTATAGCACATTTTTACGCATTCTTTCCCATAGAGAGATGCAGAAGAGACTGATTGTCCAGCCGGAATACATCCGTTTAATCAAATAAGGTCAATGCTGGTAAATAAACAAATAAGCTGTGAAGTAAATTCAGTCATAGTCAAGATATACTTACTTTGCCCGAGAAGTATATCTTCTATCGCCGATGAAGTATATCTTCTATGAAAAGTAAGTAGCAATTCTTGTTTCTGATGGGACTTGGTGATGCAGACGGGGGATGTGACATATCTGATATTCCTGTTGGTGTTTTGTGTAGATGGTTGTCTGACCATCATCCACCGTATTATGCTGCATGAGAACCTAGGTGAGGCGCATCCCATCAAGGACAAGATTGTCGAGCAAAGCTACCCCAGCGTTTCGGGGGGAGTGGGGGTGAAGCAGTGGTTTTTTTGCCGTCGGTCATGCAGAATACCGAAGATTTTGAGTATCTTTGGCCAGCTTATGGACCGACATGAAGACATTCGACTGCATCAAACATACCATCCGGTACTTCGTCATCACTGTTCTGACGGTGTTTTTCGGGGTACTCCTCTTTCTGAATCTGCCTTTTATCCAGAAAGAATTGTCCGCCGTTGCCTCACGCGAGCTACGGAACCTGTTTCAGACGGAAGTGTCCATCGGAAACATCGACATGGGGCTGCTGAACCGCATCATCCTACAAGACGTACTGCTGAAAGACCGTAAGCACAACGAGATGCTGCGGGTGGAACGTCTGTCCGCCACCTTCGACTTTGTGCCACTGCTGAAGGGGAAGATCCGTATAGGCAGCGTGCAGCTGTTGGGCATGAAGGCACAGCTGTGCCAGAAAGACACGCTCTCGGCCCCCAATTTCCAGTTTGTGCTGGATGCACTGGCCTCCAAAGACACGGTCAAGAAGGAATCGGTCCTTGACCTGCGCATCAACACGGTCCTGATACGACGCGGGACAGTGAGCTACGACCTGCTGTCGGCTCCTGTCACACCGGGGGTGTTCAACCCCCGGCACATCGGCCTCAACGACCTGGCAGGGACCTTGTCGCTGAAAGCCCTGACCAAAGACTCCATCAATGCACAGATACGCCGCTTCAGCTTCAGCGAACAGAGCGGGCTGCACCTGAAGAAACTGACGGCACGCCTGAAAGGGAACCGGCACTTCCTGCTGGCCAACAACGTACAGGTGGGACTGCCCAACAGCCTGTTACGCATGGACACCCTGGAGGCGCACTTCGACTCCATCCCCCACTTCCCCACCCTGGACGAAAGCACCACCTACCGTACACGCATCCAAGCGGTCGTGGTACCGGCCGACCTACAGGCATTGGTGCCCCAACTGGCCCACTTTCAGGAGGCGGTGGAAGTCAAACTGTCGGCAGAAGGCCAAGGCAACCATGCCCGGCTGACGGAGCTCAGTCTGTGCAACCCAGACCGCTCGCTACTGCTGCAATTGGCCGGCAGTGCCCAAGCATGGGACCAACCCCGGCAGCTCTACCTGACCACCGAGATACAGCGGGCGGAGGTCACCCCGCAAGGCATCGGATGGCTGACGCAGAACCTGACGGGCAAGAGTCAGATTCCGGCCATACTCACCAGCAACCGCTACGTCCGTCTGGAAGGCCGTCTGGAGGGCTACCTTCACCGGTTGGGACTGACCGGCAGTCTGGCATCGGGTGCCGGACAGCTCCAAGCGCATGTCACCATGCATACCGACACCCTGAACGGACAACGCTCCTACTCGGGGAAACTGACGGCCCGGCAATTGCACCTGGGCATCCTGACCAACCAGACACCGACCTTGGGACCGGCCTCGTTCGAGGTAGAGCTGAAAGGGTTCAGTTACCGGAACGGGATGGCCCAAACCTACATCAAGGGAAACATTGCGGCCCTTACCTACCAAGGATATGAATACCATCACGTAGGGCTGGACGGCCACTACACGCCGGGTGGATTCAACGGCCGGATTGCCTTGCACGACCCGAACGGGGAAATCACGCTCAGCGGAGCCTTCGCCACCCAAACTCCTCTTCCGACCTTCCAGCTGACCGCCCACCTCCGAGATTTCAATCCCCATGCGCTCCATCTTACCTCCAAGCACCCGGATACCCGGTTTTCCGCTTCCCTGAAGGCCAACTTCAGCGGACGCTCCATAGACGACGTGCAGGGCACCCTGCAGATGGACAGCTTTGAGGTGAAAGCCCCTACTGCGGACAAATGCTACTTCCTGCCCCGGTTGGCCGTCTGTGCGACACCAGCCACCGACAACGGGAAACGGATAGACATCCGTTCGGACATGCTCAACGCCGAACTGGAAGGCGCCTATACCTACCGCAGCCTGCCGGCCAGCGTGTTGCGACTACTGCAACGCTACATTCCCTCGCTCATCGGACCACAACAACCTGCTGACGCAAAGCCTGCCGGCAACCGCTTCCGCCTGCAGATGCAGGTGAACAACACCGACCTGCTGTCGAAAGTACTGGACATCCCGTTGGAACTGCACTACCCTGTCCGCGTGAACGGCGAGTTCGACGAGTCGCGGCAGCTCTTGCGCCTCAACGGCCATCTGCCCGAATTCGTGTACAACCAATCGCACTACGAATCGGCCTCGCTCAACTGTTTCACCACCGACACCGACTGGCAATGCCACGTCAGGGCCAACAAACGCATGGGGAAAGGCTCCACCCTCAACCTGGCGCTCCATACCCGGGCGGAAAACGACGTGCTGAGCACGACCCTGAACTGGGGAAACGACACCCACAACTCTTATTATGGAAAGGTGAGTGCCGACACCCGCTTCGTACAGACCGGACAACAGCTGGAAACCCACATCGACCTGTTGCCCGGCAAAGTGGTGCTCAACGACACGGTGTGGAACCTCCACCCTTCTGGCATCGACATCGCTCCGGGACGTATCGTGGTACGCGACTTCCTCTTCGAGCATGAGGACAAATCTCTCCAGGCCAACGGCGTGATAGGCAAAGCGGACACCGACTCCTGCCTGCTGACACTGCACAACATCGACGTGCAGTACATCATTGACATGGTGCAGTTCAAAGCGGTGAAATTCGGCGGACTGGCCACCGGGACCGTCCACCTGAACCATCTGCTGGACAGCCCCGACATCTCCACCCGCCTCCAGGTGGCCCGCTTCGCACTCAACGACGGACTGCTGGGCAACGCCGACATCCAAGGGCTATGGGATCCGGAGATAGGCGGCATACGGCTGAATGCGGACATCCGCGATGGCGCACGCTCCACACTCGTCAAGGGATATGTATCCCCCAAAATGGACGGATTGGATCTGGACATCCGGGCACACGACACCAATCTGGCCTTCCTCAACCCTTTCTTAGAGAACATCTTCAGCAACGTGCGGGGCTATGCCACCGGTCGTGTCCGCCTGTTCGGACCTTTCTCTGACCTGGATTTGGAAGGAGACCTCAGCGCCTCGGCCAGCGTGAAGGTGAAGGTGCTCAATACCGACTTCCATGCCTACGGAGATTCTGTCCGCCTGCGTCCGGGACTGATCAGCTTCAAGGACATCCGGCTGAAGGACAACGAGCAACACGAGGGGACGGCCAACGGCACCGTAACGCACCACAAGCTGAGGGACATGGCCTACAACTTCCGTTTCAACACCCGCAACCTGCAACTGTTCCACTACGAGCAGGCATCGCCCGACTTTCCTTTCTACGGCAATATGTATGCCACCGGCAGCGTGGTGCTCAATGGCGGCAACAACCAGCTTCGGCTGGACGGACAGCTGCGCAGCGATGCCAACAGTACCTTCACCTACGTGACGACCACCGCCGCCGAGGCCACCAACACACAGTTCATCACCTTTGTCGACAAGACGCCCCGACGCCAGTCGGAACGGGTGGACGAAGAACTGTACCACCACACCAACCTTGCCCTGCGCAAGCAGCAGACCGACGACGATGAGGGACCGGAGGGAGACATCAGGGTCAACCTGCTGGTGGAAGCCACCCCGGCGGTGGACATGAAAATCATCATGGACCCGCTGTCGGGCGACTACATAGCGGCCAACGGCTATGGCAACCTGCAAGTGGACTATTATAATAAAGGTGAGTTCCAGGTGTTCGGCAACTACAACATCGAGAAAGGCATCTACAAGATGAGTATGCAGAACATCATCCGCAAGGACTTCAGCCTGCGGTCGGGGGGAGTGGTCAACTTCAACGGCAACCCGCTGCATGCCAATGTCAACGTGCAAGCGGCCTATACCGTCAACTCCGCCTCGCTCAACGACCTGGTGGCCGATGCCTCCAGCACACAAGGCACCGTGAAGGTGAACTGCTTAGTGAACATGACCGGCAACCTGACGGCACCGGTACTGAAGTTCGACCTGGAACTGCCCACCGTGAGCGACGAAGACCGGGAGCTGGTGCGCAGCCTCACCAGTACCGAAGACCAGATGAACACCCAGATCATCTATCTGCTGAGTGTGGGCAAGTTCTACGCTTACGACTCCTCCAATGCCTCTTCGCAATCCAACGCCACCAGCTCATTGGCGTTCAGCACCTTGTCGGGACAGCTCAACAACATGCTCTCGCAAGTCATCGACAGCCGCAACTGGAACTTCGGCACGAACCTCAGCACCGGCACCAAGGGATGGAGCAACGTGGAGGCAGAAGCCATCCTGTCGGGCAGCCTGCTGAACAACCGGCTCATCATCAACGGCAACTTCGGCTACCGCAACAATCCGTTGCGCAGCTCCAACTTCGTGGGCGACTTTGAGGCGGTGTGGCTCCTCACCAAGAACGGCGAATGGCGGTTGAGAGGCTACAACCAGACCAACGACCGGTATTTCACGAAATCGACGCTGACCACACAAGGCATCGGCGTGATGTACAAGAAAGACTTCAACAACTGGAAGGAACTGACCAACTGGCTGTTGTCGAACCGGAAACGGAAAAAGAACACTACCCCTTGATTATGCACTACAAGAACAGTATAATGGAAAAACAAGATTACTTACCCGCCGAATGGCACCCACAGGGCTTCATCCAACTGACATGGCCGCACGCCGACACGGACTGGCACTACATGCTGGACGAGGTGGAGGACTGTTTCGAACAGTTGGCCGATGCCATCGGCACCCGGCAGCCCCTGCTGCTGGTGGCCCCGACCTTTCCCCAACGGCTGGCCGAAAAGCCCTACCGTCCGCATATCCACCATGTGGCCTGCCCCACCAACGACACCTGGGCACGCGACCACGGCTTCATCACTTTACTGGCCGCCGACGGTACGCCCCGACTGCTGGACTTCTGCTTCAACGGTTGGGGCATGAAGTTCGCCGCCAACAAGGACAACCTCATCAATACCCGCCTGTATGCCACTGGCCTGCTGAAAGGAAGCTACGTCAACTGCCGGAACTTCGTGCTGGAAGGCGGCTCCATCGAAAGTGACGGACAAGGCACCCTGCTCACTACCGCCCCTTGCCTGCTGGCCCCCAACCGGAACGACACACTGGACCGGAAAGGGCTGGAGGAGTATCTGAAAGAACGCTTCGCCTTGAAACAGGTGCTCTGGCTGAACCACGGCTACCTGGCCGGCGATGATACCGACAGCCATGTGGACACGCTGGCCCGCTTGTGTCCGGACAACACCATTGTCTACGTCGGCTGTACCGACCCGCAGGACGAACATTATGCAGAACTGCAGCAGATGGAGGCCGAACTGCAAGCCTTCCGCACGCCCGATGGCACTCCCTACCGCCTGCTGGCCCTCCCGATGCCCGATGCCATCTACGATGAAGAGGGGTTGCGGCTGCCCGCCACCTACGCCAATTTCCTCATCCTGAACACAGCCGTGCTCTACCCTACTTACGGGCAACCGCGCCACGATGCTTTGGCGGCCCAGGTATTGGCCCAAGCTTTTCCCGAAAGGGAGATAGTAGGGATTGACTGCCGGGCACTGATACGACAGCACGGTTCCCTGCACTGCGTCACCATGCAATATCCCGAGGAGGTCTTGGGACAGACCCGCCATTGACCCACATTTCCATCACTCGAACAAGAACAAAACAACCGTTATATGAAGAAAAACATCCGTGTCGGCCTTGTGCAGCAATCCTGCACGAACGACCTACACTTCAATTTGGAGAAACTGCACCGCAACATCGCCACAGTGGCCCAGGCAGGAGCACAGCTGGTGGTGCTGCAAGAACTGCACAACACACCCTACTTCTGCCAGACCGAGAACACTGCCCTGTTCGACCTGGCCGAACCCATCCCCGGCCCTTCGACCGGCTTTTACAGCGAGATAGCCGCCGCCTACGGCATTGTGCTGGTCACCTCGTTGTTCGAGCGGCGTGCCGCCGGACTGTACCACAACACTGCTGTCGTCTTTGACACAGACGGCAGCATGGCCGGCAAATACCGCAAGATGCACATTCCCGACGACCCGGCCTACTACGAGAAATTCTATTTCACCCCCGGCGACATCGGCTTCGAACCCATTGAGACCTCGCTGGGCAAGCTGGGCGTACAGGTGTGCTGGGACCAGTGGTACCCCGAAGGGGCGCGGCTCATGGCACTGAAAGGAGCCGAACTGCTGATTTACCCGACTGCCATCGGCTGGGAAAGCACCGATACACAAGAAGAGAAAATGCGCCAGCTCGGTGCCTGGATGACCGTACAGCGGGGACATGCCGTCGCCAACGGACTGCCGGTCATCGCAGTCAACCGGGTTGGACTGGAACCCGACCCCTCGGGACAGACCAACGGCATCCAATTCTGGGGGAACAGCTTTGTGGCCGGTCCGCAAGGCGAACTGCTGGCACAGGCCTCCACTAAAGAAGAAAATCTGGTGGTGGATATAGACATGAGCCGCAGCGAGAACGTCCGTCGGTGGTGGCCGTTTCTGCGTGACCGCCGCATTGACGAATTTGACGGCCTGACACGCCGCTTCATTGACTGACCGACCACCCGCCCCTCCTGAAATACCCTTTATTCGTCCGGCCCTCCCTGCCTCACCTTCCGAGCAGAGAGGGCCGGACTTGTCTTCGACAGATTTCACACAGTTACATATAAAGCCTATCTGATAACTATCTATAACAAAATGAAGGCTGTTTTATGTCAAACTAAAAGTTAGCGGGCAACCGCCTGCAAATCCTGCCATAATCGCGCACTCAATCTTGAATCACTATGAAAGATATTTCCTACTTTTGCAATCACAAATATAAGATTATTCAATAGGAAATATTAAAAAGAAAGCAAACGCCAATGAAAGAGGTTACTTTTATCAGGAAAGAATCAATCACGGGCGCACCAAGACAACCCGAAAGGGCCGGACTTTACGATGCGTCCAATGAGCACGACGCTTGTGGTGTAGGTATGATTGTTAACATTCATGGCAACAAATCGCACGAACTTGTGGATGCTGCCTTGAAGGTGTTGGAGAACATGAAACATCGGGGGGCCGAAGGGGCAGACAACAAAACGGGCGACGGAGCGGGCATCATGCTCCAGATTCCGCACGAATTCATTCTGCTGCAAGGAATCCCGGTACCCGAAAAAGGAAAATACGGAACCGGACTGGTGTTCCTGCCCAAGGATGAACAGCAGCAATCACACATCCTGAGCATCATGATTGAGGAGATAGAACGCGAAGGACTGTCGCTGATGCACCTGCGCACGGTTCCGGTCAACTCCTCCATCCTGGGACAGAGTGCCCTGGCTACGGAGCCGGCCATCAAGCAGGTATTCATTACCGGCACCAACGACGTGGAGAATTTCGAACGTACCCTCTACATCATCCGCAAGAAAATAGAAAAACGCATCAGCAACAAGGACTTCTACATCGTGTCGTTGTCCAGTAAGAACATTATTTATAAAGGGATGCTCTCGTCCATGCAGGTACGCGAGTATTTCCAGGATCTGACCCAGCCCTACTTCACCAGTGGTCTGGCCATAGTCCACTCCCGCTTCAGCACCAACACGTTTCCTACCTGGAGTCTTGCCCAGCCGTTCCGCCTGCTGGCACACAATGGCGAAATCAACACCATCAGGGGCAACCGCGGATGGATGGAAGCCCGCGAAAGCGTGCTGAGCACGCCGACCCTGGGCAACGTGAAAGACATACGTCCCATCATCCAGCCGGGCATGAGCGACAGTGCCTCGCTCGACAATGTGCTGGAGTTCTTCGTCATGTCCGGACTCAGCCTGCCCCATGCCATGGCCATGCTGGTCCCCGAATCGTTCAACGACAAGAATCCTATCAGCGAAGACCTGAAGGCCTTCTATGAATACCACTCCATCCTGATGGAACCGTGGGACGGCCCGGCCGCCCTGCTCTTCGGTGACGGACGGTATGCCGGAGGAATGCTGGACCGCAACGGCCTGCGTCCGGCCCGCTACCTCATCACGAAAAACGACATGATGGTGGTGGCCAGCGAAGCCGGAGTCATCAACTTTGAGCCTGAGAGCATCAAGGAAAAAGGCCGCCTGCAACCGGGCAAAATCCTGCTTATCGACACGCAGGAAGGACGCATCTACTACGATGGCGAGCTGAAGGAACAGCTGGCGTCGGCCCTGCCCTACCGCCAGTGGCTGGCAGCCAACCGCATCGAACTGGATGCCCTGCGCAGCGGACGAAAAGTGGCCAACCAGGTAGAAGACTACCACCGCAAACTGCGCGCCTTCGGATTCACCCGCGAAGACATCGAGCGGACCATCACACCGATGTGCCTCAACGGTGCCGAACCGACAGCCTCCATGGGCAACGACGCGCCGCTGGCCGTACTGTCGGACCTGCCCCAACTGCTGTTCAACTACTTCCGCCAGCAGTTCGCCCAGGTCACCAACCCGGCCATCGACCCTATCCGCGAAGAGCTGGTCATGTCGCTGAGTGAATACATCGGTGCCGTAGGTACCAACATCCTGCTGCCCAACGAAAGCCACTGCAAGATGGTGCGCCTGCCCCACCCCATCCTGACCAACACGCAGCTGGACATCCTGTGCAACATCCGCTACAAGGGCTTCAACACCGTGAAGCTGCCCATCCTGTTCGAGGTGAGCAAAGGCAAATCGGGCCTGCAGGAGGCACTGACGAAGGTCTGCAAGCAGGCCGAAGAGGCGGTGACCGAAGGTGCCAACTACATCATCCTGTCCGACCGCGGCATTGATGCCGAGCACGCCGCCATCCCGTCGCTGCTGGCCGTGAGCGCGGTGCACCACCACCTCATCAGTGTGCAGAAACGTGTGGAGACGGCCCTGATCGTGGAAAGCGGCGAGATACGCGAGGTGATGCACGCCGCCCTGCTGCTGGGCTACGGCGCGAGCGCCATCAACCCCTACATGGCCTTTGCCGTGCTCGACGACCTCGTGAAGCGGGGCGACATCCAGCTGAACTATGAAACGGCCGAGAAGAACTATATCAAGGCCGTCTGCAAGGGACTGTACAAGATCATGAGCAAGATGGGCATCAGCACCATCCGCTCTTACCGGGGCGCGAAAATCTTCGAGGCCATCGGGTTGAGCGAAGAACTGCTGAAGACCTACTTCGGCACACCTGCCTCCTCTATCGGCGGCATCCGTCTGGAAGAAATCGCCAAAGACTATACCAAGTTCCACGATGCCGGCTTCGTGCCCGACGAAATTGAGCCGCTGTTGCCCAATATCGGCCAATACTCGTTCCGCAAAGACGGCGAGAAACACGCCTGGAACCCCGAGACCATCAGCACCCTGCAGCTGGCCACCCGCACAGGCAGCTACAAGAAGTTCAAGGAATTCACCCGTTTGGTGGACGAGAAGTCACACCCCATCTTCCTGCGCGACTTCTTCCAGTTCAAGCGGAACCCCATTCCTTTGGAACAGGTGGAACCGGTAGAAGACATCGTGAGACATTTCGTGACGGGAGCCATCTCGTTCGGAGCCATCAGCAAGGAGGCCCACGAGGCACTGGCACTGGCCATGAACAAGCTGGGCGCACGCAGCAACACCGGTGAGGGTGGTGAAGACTCGGCCCGTTTCCATGAGACGCACGACGGCATCTCCATGTGCAGCAAGACCAAGCAGGTAGCCTCGGGTCGGTTCGGGGTGACCGCCGAATACCTTGTCAATGCCCAGGAGATACAAATCAAGGTGGCCCAAGGTGCCAAGCCGGGCGAAGGCGGACAGTTGCCGGGCTTCAAGGTGAACGAGATCATCGCCCGTACCCGTCACTCCATCCCGGGCATCTCGCTCATTTCACCACCGCCCCACCACGACATCTATTCCATCGAAGACCTGGCCCAACTGATCTTCGACCTGAAGAACGTCAATCCGAAAGCCAAGATCAGCGTGAAGCTGGTGGCAGAAAGCGGCATCGGCACCATTGCTGCCGGTGTGGCCAAGGCCAAGGCCGACCTTATCGTCATCTCGGGTTCGGAAGGAGGTACCGGCGCATCACCCGCCTCGTCCATGCGCTACGCCGGCATCTCTCCCGAAATAGGGTTGAGCGAAACGCAGCAGACCCTGGTGCTGAACGGCCTGCGCGGACAGGTGCGGCTGCAAACCGACGGACAGCTCAAGACCGGACATGACATCATCAGCATGGCCTTGCTGGGAGCGGAGGAATTTGCCTTCGGCACCACCGCCCTGATTGTGCTGGGCTGCGTGATGATGCGCAAATGCCATGCCAACACCTGTCCGGTAGGTGTCGCCACCCAAGACCCTGCCTTACGGGCACACTTCCGCGGCCACTATGAGTATGTGGTGAACTACTTCCGCTTCCTGGCCCAGGAAGTACGCGAGTACTTGGCAGAAATGGGCTTCAGCAAGCTGGATGACATCGTGGGCCGCACGGACCTGATTGACATCAAACCTTCGCAACCGGGCACAAAGACCGCGTTGCTGGACTTCGGCAACATCCTGCACAAAGTTGAAAACGGGTCGGCCCTCCACAACGTGAGTGTACAGCACCATGACATTGAGCACGTGAAGGACATCAACATGCTGGCAGCCGCCCAAGAAGCCCTCGACAGCCGCAAGGAGGTATCGCTCGAATACGCCATCGGCAACACAGACCGCTCGGTAGGAGCCATGCTGTCGGGAGCTGTCGCCGCCCGCTACGGACAAGAAGGACTGCCCGAACAGACCATCAATGTGAAGTTCAAAGGATCGGCCGGACAGAGTTTCGGAGCTTTCCTGGCACACGGCATCTGCTTCAAACTGGAGGGCGAGGCCAACGACTATCTGGGCAAGGGGCTGAGCGGCGGACACATCTCCGTACAGCCACCGGTGCGCAGCAACTTCCAAGCCGACCAGAACACCATTGTGGGCAACACGCTGCTCTATGGAGCCACCAGCGGAGAAGTCTACATCAACGGTAAGGCCGGCGAACGGTTCGCCGTACGCAACTCGGGAGCCATTGCCGTCGTAGAAGGTGTAGGCGACCACTGCTGCGAATACATGACCGGCGGACGTGTGGTAGTGCTGGGCGAGACCGGACGCAACTTTGCCGCCGGTATGAGCGGCGGGGTGGCCTATGTGTGGGACAAAAACCACAACTTCGACTATTTCTGCAACATGGAGATGGTAGAGCTCTCCCTGCTCGAAGATGCCACCGCCCGCAAGGAACTCCATGAACTGGTGCGCCAGCACTACCTCTACACCGGGTCGCAACTGGCACGAACAATGCTTGACAACTGGAACCGCTATATCGACGAATTCATCCAAGTCACACCTATCGAATACAAGAAGGTGCTGGCAGAAGAGCAAATGCGCAAGCTACAACAGAAAATTGCAGAAGTACAACGAGATTATTAACAACCCCCTTGACCAACAACAGATAAATACAACAATACAATGGGAAATCCTAAAGCATTCTTAACGGTTCCGCGACAAGAAGCAGGCTACCGCCCCATACATGACCGCATCCTCGACTTCGGCGAGGTGGAACAGACCCTTAACACCAGCGACCGCAAACTACAGGCTTCGCGCTGCATGGACTGCGGTGTGCCCTTCTGCCACTGGGCTTGCCCGCTGGGCAACCGTCCCCCTGAATTTCAGGATGCCATGTACAAAGGCAAATGGGAAGAGGCCTACCGGATATTGAGCCAGACCAATGATTTTCCTGAATTTACCGGACGCATCTGTCCGGCCCTGTGCGAGAAGAGCTGTGTGCTGAAACTGAGCATTGACGCACCTGTCACCATCCGGGAGGATGAGGCGGCCGTCATCGAAGCCGCCTTCCGCGAGGGTTATATCAAGCCCCGCACCTATGCCCGCAACGGCAAGAAAGTGGCCGTCATCGGTTCGGGACCTGCCGGACTGGCAGCCGCCAACCAACTGAACCGCAAGGGCTATGAAGTGACGGTCTTTGAAAAACTGGAATACATCGGCGGCCTGCTCCGCTTCGGTATCCCCAATTTCAAGCTGAACAAGGCCATCATTGACCGCCGCATCCGGGTAATGGAGGCCGAAGGAATCGTCTTCCAGGTGAATGCCGACATCGACCTGAACAAATTACCCGAAGGCTTTGACGCCTACTGCATCTGTACGGGCACCCCGCAGGCCAGGGATCTGAACATCCCGGGCCGCGACCTGAAAGGCATCCATTTCGCCCTCGAAATGCTGGCACAGCAGAACCGGACACTGGCCGGACAGACCTTTCCGAAAGAGGAACGCATCAGTGCCAAAGGAAAGGACGTGCTGGTCATCGGCGGCGGCGACACCGGCAGCGACTGCATCGGCACCAGCCACCGGCAGGAGGCAGCCAGCGTGACCCAGATAGAAATCATGCCCCAACCGCCCGTAGGCCATAACCCGGCCACCCCTTGGCCGCAATGGCCGGTGGTGCTGAAGACCAGCAGCAGCCATGAAGAGGGCTGCACCCGCCGCTGGTGCCTCACCTCCAACAAGTTCATCGGCAAGAACGGCCGTGTGTGCGGCGTGGAGGTGGAAGAGGTGGAATGGCTGCCCAATCCTGACGGAGGACGCCCCATCATGCAACTGACGGGCAAAAAGGAGACGTTGAAAGCAGACCTCGTGCTGCTGGCCATGGGCTTCCTCAAACCGCAGCATCCGCAGTATGCGCCCAACGTCTTCCTGGCAGGCGATGCCGCCACCGGAGCCAGCTTGGTCGTACGCTGCATTGCCGGCGGACGGAAGGCGGCAGCCGATATCGACCAATACTTACAATCGATCTAAAACAATACAACTATGTGTGGAATAGCAGCAATATTCAATATACAACAAACAACAAACGAACTGCGTGACAAGGCACTGAGCATGTCCAAGAAGATCCGCCACCGCGGCCCCGACTGGAGCGGCATCTACTGTGGCGACCATGCCATCCTGGCCCACGAACGACTGTCCATCGTAGACCCCCAGAGCGGCGGACAGCCGCTTTATTCGCCGGACAAGAAACAGATTCTGGCCGTCAACGGCGAAATCTATAACCACCGGGACATCCGCAGACAATACGAAGGCAAGTACGACTTCCAGACAGGCAGCGACTGTGAAGTCATCCTGGCGTTGTACCGTGACAAAGGCATTGACTTCCTCGAAGACCTGAACGGCATTTTCGCCTTCGCCCTCTACGACGAAGAGAAGGATGAGTTCCTCATTGCCCGCGACCCCATCGGCGTCATTCCCCTCTACATCGGTCATGACAAGGACGGCAAGGTATATTGCGCCAGCGAGCTGAAAGCCCTCGAAGGCTTCTGCGACGAGTACGAACCGTTCCTGCCCGGCCATTACTATTGGAGCAAGGAAGGCCGGATGCACCGTTGGTACACCCGTGACTGGATGGACTACGATGCCGTGAAAGACCGTCCGGCCTCGGTGGAAGCCATCCACGACGCACTCGAAGAGGCGGTGAAACGCCAGATGATGAGCGACGTACCCTACGGTGTCCTCCTGTCGGGCGGACTGGACAGCTCGGTCATCTCTGCCATCGCCAAGAAGTTCGCGGCACGGCGCATCGAGACCGATGACCGCCACGACGCATGGTGGCCGCAGCTCCACTCCTTTGCCGTAGGACTGAAAGGGGCGCCCGACCTGGCCAAGGCACGCATCGTGGCCGACCATATCGGTACCGTGCACCACGAAATCAACTATACCATCCAGGAAGGGCTGGATGCCGTGCGCGATGTCATCTACTACATCGAGACCTACGACGTGACCACCGTACGGGCCTCTACACCGATGTATCTGCTGGCACGTGTCATCAAGAGCATGGGTATCAAAATGGTGCTGAGCGGTGAAGGGGCCGATGAGGTGTTCGGCGGTTACCTCTACTTCCACAAGGCACCAGATGCACAGGCGTTCCACGAAGAGACGGTGCGCAAGCTCTCCAAGCTGCATCTGTATGACTGCCTCCGTGCCAACAAGTCGCTGTCGGCATGGGGAGTGGAGGGCCGGGTCCCCTTCCTCGACAAAGAGTTCCTGGACGTGGCGATGCGCACCAATCCGGCGGCCAAGATGTGCCCGGGCAAGACCATCGAGAAGAAAATCGTCCGGGAGGCTTTTGCCGACATGCTGCCCGAGAGTGTGGCCTGGCGGCAGAAGGAACAGTTCTCAGACGGCGTGGGCTACAGCTGGATTGACACGCTGAAGGAGATCACCGCCCAGGCTGTGACCGACGAGCAGATGGCACATGCGGCCGAACGCTTCCCCATCAATACCCCGATGAACAAGGAAGAATACTACTACCGCAGCATCTTCGAGGAATACTTCCCCAGCGAAAGCGCCGCCCGCAGTGTGCCCAGTGTGCCCAGCGTGGCCTGCTCTACCGCCGAGGCACTGGCATGGGATGCGTCTTTCAAGAACCTGAACGACCCCAGCGGACGGGCGGTGGCAGGTGTCCATGAGGAGGCATATGCACAATGACGGCCCGGGAAGCCCGCTTCCGCCTACCTATTGTTCCGTTTAAAAAAAGCACCCTACAATGAAAATAAGATTCACAAAAATGCACGGGTTGGGCAACGACTATATCTACGTGAATACCCAACTCTACCCTATACCCGACCCGGAAGCGGCCTCCATCCGTTGGAGCCGCTACCACACCGGCATCGGCAGTGACGGACTGGTACTGATCGGTCCGTCGGACAAAGGCGACTTCAGTATGCGTATCTTCAACGCAGACGGCTCAGAAGCCATGATGTGCGGCAACGCCAGCCGCTGCATCGGCAAATACCTGTACGAATATGGGCTGACCGACAAGACCGACATTGCCCTCGACACCTTGTCGGGCATCAAACTGCTCCATTTGCAGGTGGCCGAAGGTCAGGTGGAGTCGGTCACCGTCGATATGGGTATCCCTTCCGACATCCGTCCGGTGCGGCTGGGCGATGACTATCCTTACGGCGAAGGAGTGGCCGTCAGCATGGGCAATCCGCATCTGGTGATTTTCGTAGACGATATGGATAAGGTGGATCTGTCTGCCGTAGGTCCCCGGCTCGAACGCCATCCGTTGTTTCCCAACCGCGTCAATGTGGAGTTTGCCCAAGTGCTGGCCGACAACGAAGTGCGGATGCGGGTCTGGGAACGTGGCTCTGGCATCACCCAGGCCTGCGGCACCGGTGCCTGCGCCACTGCGGTGGCAGCCGCCTTCACCGGCAAGTGCGGCTACGAATCGAGCATCCACATGGACGGCGGCACCCTGCACATCCGCTGGATGGGCTCCGGCAACCGGCTGTTCATGACCGGACCGGCCACCAAAGTGTTCGACGGCGAAATAGACCTGTAACCGCATCTCCCCATCCATACAACTTACCCGATTTCTCACACTTAACACCATACTAACTATGGCTTTAGTCAACGAAAACTTTCTGAAACTTCCCGGCAACTACCTGTTCTCGGAAGTGGCGAAAAAAGTAACTGCATTCAAGACCACCCATCCCAACGCCGACATTATCCGCCTGGGCATCGGCGATGTCACACGCCCGCTGCCGGCCGCCAGCCTGGAAGCCATGCACCGGGCGGTGGACGAACTGGGCCACAGCGATACCTTCCACGGCTATGGACCCGAACAGGGATATGATTTTCTGATTGACACCATCATCAAGAACGATTATGCCCCACGCGGCATCAGCCTCAGCCCCTCTGAAGTGTTTGTCAGCGATGGCGCCAAAAGCGATACCGGCAACATCGGCGACATCTTGGGACATGACAACACCGTAGGTGTAACAGACCCTGTCTATCCGGTGTATATAGACAGCAACGTCATGGCCGGACGGTCGGGCGACCTGCTGGCCAACGGCAAATGGAGCAACATCACCTATCTGCCCTGCACGGCCGAGAACCACTTCATCCCCGCACTGCCCGCACAGCGGGTGGACATCATCTACCTGTGCTACCCCAACAATCCCACCGGCACCACACTGACACGGGCGGAACTGAAGAAATGGGTGGACTATGCACTGGCCAACGATGCCCTCATCCTGTATGATGCCGCCTATGAGGCGTATATCACCGAAGACGAGGTGCCCCACTCCATCTACGAAATAAAAGGTGCCAAGAAAGTGGCCATCGAGTTCCGCAGCTTCTCGAAGACAGCCGGCTTTACGGGAGTGCGCTGTGGCTATACGGTAGTGCCCAAAGAGGTGACTGCCTGCACCGAAGAAGGCGGACGTATCGCCCTGAACCAGCTGTGGAACCGCCGCCAGTGCACGAAGTTCAACGGCACTAGCTACATCACACAGCGGGGGGCCGAGGCCATCTACTCGCCCGAGGGCAAGCAGCAGGTACGCGAGACCATCGCCTACTACATGGAGAACGCACGCCTCATGCGCGAAGGCCTGCAGGCGGCCGGTTTCGAAGTGTTCGGCGGTGTCAACGCTCCCTACATCTGGCTCAAGACTCCTCAAGGCTGCTCGTCATGGCAGTTCTTCGACCAACTGCTGTACGATGTGCACATCGTGGGCACACCCGGTGTAGGCTTCGGTCCCAGCGGTGAAGGCTATTTCCGCCTGACCGCCTTCGGACAGCGTGAAGACACGCTCCGCGCCATGGAACGCATTGCCAAATGGCAGGGATAACGCCATCCGCCACCGCGTGGATGTTGGATTTGTCCTGAAAATCCGCTTACTTTGCGGTCATTCATCTCACTTCAAACAACAGGCCCTATGAAATACCTTATTGTTTCCGACATCCACGGCTCCTTGCCGGCCTTGCAGCGCGTACTGTCTTTCTACGACCAGGAGCAGTGCGACCGCCTCTGCCTATTGGGGGACATCTTGAACTATGGTCCGCGCAACGGCCTGCCCGAAGGGCTTGACCCGAAAGGCATCGCCGACCTGCTGAACGAACGGACCGACTGCATCATCGCCATCCGTGGCAACTGCGACTCGGAAGTGGACCAGATGCTGCTCCACTTTCCCATCCTGGCAGACTATGCCTTGGTGGTGGACAACGGCACACGGTTGCTGCTCACCCACGGCCATGTGCTGAACGAGTCCAACCTTCCACCAGGAGGCATCGACGTCTTGCTGTACGGACACACCCACCTGTGGAAACTGGAGCGGACAGCCGGCATCACCGTCTGTAATACCGGTTCCGTCACCTTCCCCAAAGGAGGCAATCCGCCTACTTTCGCCGTCTATGAGCAAGGCCTACTCAGTGTGTACCGCCTGGACGGCCTCCTGCTCAAGCGCATCGCCGTGGGCGGAGAAGGATAAAAACGGCAGATGGACATACAGCAATGCGGCGAAGCAGCTGACCACACCCACCGGTGCCTCACAGCTGCTTCGCCGCATTCGTATGAAAAGACCACTCAATACACTTCCACCTTAGCGGCCAAGGCTTTGCACTTGTCACGCAAAGCATCCAGATTGCCGCCCACCTGGTCATAGCATACCACCACGCCCATGCGGCGGTTCAGTTTGGTATAAGGCTTGCCGAAGATGCGCAGATAAGTGTTCTGCTGCGAGCACACCAGCTCCTCACCGCGGTAGCGCGGACGCTCCTTGCTGGCAATGGGCGACAGCACCACGGCGCTGGCGCCGATATGCTCCTGCTGGATACCGGGAATAGGAAGCCCCAACACGGCATAAAGGTGCAGCTCGAATTCGTTCAGATTCTGCGTATTGGCCAGTGTCACCATGCCCGTGTCATGCGGACGCGGAGAAAGTTCGGAGAAATAGACCCCCTTGTCATGGCTGAGGAAGAACTCCACGCCCCAGATGCCATAACCGGTCAGTGCCTCGGTCACCTTGGCCGCCATGCGCTGTGCCTCGGCCAGGTGCTCGGGCGAGATACGGGCCGGCTGGAAGCTCTCACGGTAGTCGCCGCCTTTCTGCACATGCCCGATGGGCGGACAGAACAAGGTGGGCCCGTCCTTCTGCGTCACGGTGAGCAACGTGATTTCGCTGTCGAAGTGGATGAATTCCTCCACAATCAGCTCCTTAATATCCCCACGGCTGCCACTGCATCCGTAGGACCAGGAGTATTCCAGGTCTTCAGGACCTTTCGCCACCGACTGTCCCTTGCCCGATGAAGACATCAACGGCTTGATGACACACGGATAACCTATCTTTTCGGCGGCCTCTTTCAGCTCGTCGAACGTCTTGGCATAGAAATAACGGGCGGTCTTCAGCCCCAGCTCCTGAGCGGCCAGGTCGCGGATGGCACGGCGGTTCATCGTAAAGTTCACGGCACGCGCACTGGGCACCACCTGTATGCCTTCCTGCTCAAAACGGTAGAGCTCCTCGGTCCGGATGGCCTCAATCTCGGGCACGATGATGTCCGGACGATGCTTCTCGATGACCTTGTCGAGCGCAGCGGCGTCAAGCATACTGAACACTTCACATTCATCTGCCACCTGCATGGCAGGAGCTCCTTCGTAAGCATCGCAAGCAATCACATACTGTCCCAGGCGCTGGGCGGCTATCACAAACTCCTTACCCAACTCGCCGGAACCCAGCAAAAGTATTTTCTTCGTCATTATCGTATGATTTTAAATAGGCTTAGGCCACAAAGATACGGTTTATATCCATTGGGACTACTAAAAGTCCCAATAAAAATTAGAAGTGTGGTCCACAAACGGCACCTGGAAAAGGAACACCAATCCCACGGCCAACGCCACTAACCACAAAATCATGAGCAGCACTTTCAGCTCGGTGGCCATGGGCTTCCACACACGCAGGCTCTGCAACACCAGCTGCAACAAGCCGACCACCGGAATGCCGACGGCCAGCAGGCCACACACCGACAATGACACGGCCAGCAGGGAATTCTCACCCACAGCCGCCCAGTCTACGAAGGGCAACACCTGGCAGAACGCCACCGGAAGGCTGACCCCCACCCCGATACCGGCCAGCAGCAAGGCGAAGAACACAACCAGCACCGCCAGCAGCACCGGCGCACAACACAGGGCCACCAACACCAGGACGAACTTGATGGCCAGTCCGGCTATCTGAACCACGACGTTGCCAATCCGTGCCAGGAGGGAACGGGGTTGGTCCGAACTCATATAACTGTGTACACGGTCGAAACCATCGGTAACGGTCTTGCCGATATTCTCCACATTGATAGGCTCTCCTCGCATCTGCAGTTTCTGGGTAGCGGTCTTAGCAGCCGGAATGACAATCCAGCATACGATGTAGGCCACGATGAGTCCCTGCACGAAGAAGCCCAACAGAATCAGCAGCAGGCGCACCCAGGTCACGTCCCACCCCATATAGGCGGCCAGGCCAGAGGCCACACCTCCCAGGATGCGGTCGTCCTCATTGCGGAACAATTTCTTCACCGGCCCGTTGGCCTTCTCTTGGGCACCCGCCTGCACGTCTTCATCGGCACAGGCCCATTGCTCTGGTTTGCCCATACGCGCTATCACCTCTTCCGCCTCTTTGATGGTGATGACCTTCAGCCCGGCCCGCAGGTATTCGTCGAACAGCTCGGAAATCCGTGCTTCCATGTCGGCCACAATCTCGTCAGCCCCCTTTTCGCTACGGAAATGGGCATGCAGATTGTTCAAATAGTTATCCAACAGGGCATAAGCGTCTTCATCAATAGAATAGACAGTGCCGCCCAAATTAACAGTCAGTGTTTTTTTCATCGCCTTTTGCTATTAAAAGTTTTGTTCTTAAATGATTTACCGTATCCGTCAGTTCGTCCCATGCCGTCTGGAGTCCGGCCAGGAGTTCCTCGCCTTGCGGCGTCAGGTGATAGTACTTGCGGGGAGGCCCTTGGGTGGACTCCACCCACTCGTAAGAGAGCATGTCATCGTTCTTCAACCGGGTCAGCAAGGGATAGAGCGTACCTTCTACCACTATCAGCTTGGCTTCTTTCAGACGGGAGATGATGTCTGAGGCATAAGAGGCTTCCCGGTGCAGCAGCAGGAGAATACAATATTCCAGCATCCCCTTGCGCATCTGCGACTTGGTGGTTTCTAAATCCTTCATGAATCTGTTTCGTTAACTTGTATGGCACAAATGTATGCAAAATATCAGTACCTTGTATCGCAAGGTAGTTTGAATTATCCATCTTTAACAGTCAAAAGCCGCAGGAATGCTGGTCTGCCTTGTATTATTCCTCCTTTCTATGCGCTCCTCATTAAAAAATGTGTAATTTTGCAATGGACTAATCCTAACAGACTATGCAGAACAGCGACAATACCCAGCACGAATTGCCCCGGCTGACCCACTCGATGGGCGAACAGCTGGGCATCACCTTCACGCGGATAGAAGAAGGTTTGGTGAAAGCCGTCATGCCGGTAGACGAGCGTACCTGCCAGCCCTTCGGCATTCTGAACGGCGGAGCATCGCTTGCGCTGGCCGAAATCGTGGCAGGACACGGCTCCGTGCCCTTGTGTGCCGAGGGACAGATGCCTTGCGGCATCCAGGTCAGCGCCAACCACCTCAGCATGGTGCCGGCCGGCAGTTATGTAGAAGCCACGGGCCGACTGATTCATCGCGGACGTACCTCGCATGTATGGAACGTGGACATTTGCACCCCCGACGGCAGACTGGTCAGCACTGCCCGTATTGTCAACCAAATCGTTAAGAAACGCCTATGATGCTGCCAGATCCCTCGTTGCAACGGACGATTGACCGGCTGACGGACAGCCCCGCCTGTTTTGCGCTCTACCGGTTGCCCTGGACAGACGAACCTGTGCTGGTGCTCCAAGAAGGCGGAGAAGCCGAACAACCGGCCTCCCTGCACGCCTTGAACGGCAAGACCGGTTTTGTCCTCACCCCATTTGCCTTCGGCCAAGGCCATCCGGCTGTCCTCATCCGCCCGGACCGGATTGCCAACGACTGGGCCTCCATCAGCGAAGTGCTGGCGGCCTATGCCGACGGAGGGAACCCCCACTGCCCTTCTTCCACACCAGAAGCAGCCGGCCCCGCCGCCCCCGATGAGGTGACGGCCAAGGCCAGCTACTACCTGGCCTTCCACCGCTTCATCCGCCCGCTGCAACAACGCGAACTGCTGAAGCTGGTGCTTTCGCGGACAGCCGTCCACCCGTTAGAGGAGGGATTCTCGCCGACCGCCGCTTTCGTGCGCGCCTGCAACAGCTATCCCCGCATGATGGTCTCGCTGTGTCACACCCCCGCCACCGGAACCTGGATGGGCAGCACGCCCGAAATCATGCTGAGCGGTCAGGGCAAACAGTGGAGCACAGTGGCACTGGCCGGCACCATGCCCATCCAGGACGACTATGAGCCGGGCGAATGGAGCCGCAAGAACCAGGAAGAACAGGCGTTGGTAGCCGAATACATCCGCCGCATCCTGAAAAAGAAGGTGAGCAAAGTAGACGAGAAAGGCCCTTACACCGCACGTGCCGGACAGCTGGTCCACCTGAAGACCGACTTCCGGTTTGCCTTGAAACATACAGAACAGTTGGGCGACCTGCTTGAAGAGCTCTACCCCACCCCGGCCGTATGCGGCCTGCCCAAACAAGAGGCCTACGAGTATATCCTCGCCCACGAGGGGTACGACCGCCGCTACTATGCGGGACTCATCGGGTGGCTCGACCCCCAAGGGGACACGCACCTGTATGTCAACCTGCGCTGCATGCACCTGTCCGGCACCACCGCCACCCTCTATGCCGGCGGAGGCATCATGCCCACCTCGACCGCCGCCACGGAGTGGGAAGAGACCAAGGAGAAAATGAAAACGATGGGGAAAATACTGGGGGAACCCTCCCGCTAAAACAACATAGAACGATCATGTTTACCGATAAAAAAAACATCTTGCAACTGGTGGCGCTCCTCCAGGCACACGGCATCCGCCGCGTGGTGCTCTGTCCGGGCAGCCGCAACATCCCGCTGGTCCAGACGCTGGCCAACCTGCCTCAATTCACGTGCTACCCCATGACAGACGAACGTAGCGCAGGGTTCTTCGCCATCGGACTGGCCCTGCACGACGGATGTCCTGCCGCCGTATGCTGCACCTCGGGCACGGCCCTGCTCAACCTGCATCCGGCTGTGGCCGAAGCCTTTTACCAGCAAGTACCGATAGTGATCATCTCGGCCGACCGGCCCGCAGCCTGGATAGGGCAGATGGACGGTCAGACCTTGCCGCAACCGGGAGTGTTCGGAGGGCTGGTGAAGAAATCGGTCCACCTGCCCGAAGTGCACGACGAAGAAGACGAGTGGTTCTGCAACCGGCTGATCAATGAGGCCCTGCTGGCCTTGCACCACCACGGACAGGGACCGGTGCATATCAATGTCCCGGTGAGCGACCCGTTCTTCAAACTGCCTGTCAACGAACTGCCTGCCGCCCGCGTCATCCGCCGCTATGCCGGACTGAACGTGTACGACCAGGACTACCAGCCGCTGATAGACCGCCTGAACCGTTACCGCCGCCGCATGGTGGTGGTGGGGCAGATGAACCTCATCTATCTGTTCGACCGCAAATACACCAAGCAACTCTACAAACATTTCGTCTGGCTGACCGAGAACATCAGCAACCGCACCGTTCCCGGACAGCCCATCCGCAACATCGAGCCGCTGCTCACCTCGATGAACCAGGAGACGCAGGAACAGCTGCGGCCCGAACTGCTCATCACCTACGGCGGACACATCATCTCCAAACGGCTGAAGAAATTCCTGCGCCGCCATCCGCCCATCGAGCACTGGCACGTATCGGCAGACGGTGAAGTGACCGACCTGTTTGGCGCACTGACCACCGTCATCGAAATGAACCCCTTCGAATTCCTCGAAAAGATAGCGCCCCTGATGGACAGCCGTACGCCCGAGTATCCGCGCCAGTGGGAGCTGCGGTCCAAATCACTGCCGGCACCCGACTTCGGTTACTCCGAGATGTCGGTCATCGGCCAGGCCATCCGCCTGCTGCCCACCCCTTGCTCGCTGCACTTGGGCAACAGCTCCGCCGTCCGGTATGCCCAGTTCTTCCCGTTGCCCGACCAGGTGGAGGTGCTGTCCAACCGGGGTACCAACGGCATTGAGGGCTCTTTGTCGACCGCCATCGGCTATGCGGCGGCGTCGGACAAGCTGAACTTCGTCTTCATCGGCGACCTGAGCTTCTTTTACGACATGAATGCCCTTTGGAACTCCAACTACGGCAGCAACCTGCGCATCCTGTTGCTGAACAATGGCGGCGGCGAGATTTTCCATGCCCTGCCGGGACTGGAACTGCACGCCAACGCCCGACGTTATGTGACGGCCACCCACCAGGCCACCGCACAGGCGTGGGCAGAAGACCGTGGCTTCGACTACCTGCCGGTGCACGACGAGACGGAGCTGCAATCGGCACTCCGGGTCTTCACCGACCCCGCTGTCGGCCACCGTCCGCTGCTGCTGGAAGCGTTCACCGACAAAGAGCAGGACGTAGAGCTCCTGAAAGCATATTTTCACCAATTAAAACAACAATAACGTATATGGCTCAAAGAGAATGGAAAACCATCAAGGAGTATCAAGACATACTGTTTGACTTCTACAACGGAATCGCCAAGATTACCATCAACCGGCCGCGCTACCGCAACGCCTTCACCCCTACCACGACCGCTGAAATCAGCGATGCCCTGCTGATTTGCCGCGAATGCCAGGACATCCAGGTAGTAGTGCTGACAGGTGCCGGCGACAAAGCCTTCTGCAGCGGCGGCGACATGCACGTGAAGGGCAACGGCGGCTACATCGGCACCGACGGCGTGCCCCGGCTGAATGTGCTCGACGTGCAGAAACAGATACGCTCCCTCCCCAAACCGGTCATCGCCATGGTGAACGGCTACGCTATCGGGGGCGGCCATGTGCTCCACGTCGTCTGCGACCTGAGCATCGCTTCAGAGAACGCCATCTTCGGACAGACCGGGCCGCGGGTGGGCAGCTTCGATGCTGGTTTCGGCTCTTCCTACCTGGCCCGAGTCGTGGGACAGAAGAAGGCCCGAGAAATCTGGTTCCTCTGCCGCCAGTATTCGGCACAGGAGGCCCTCGACATGGGGCTGATCAACAAGGTAGTCCCCCTCGACCGTTTGGAGGACGAGGTGGTGGAGTGGGCGGAAACCATGATGCAGCACAGCCCACTCGCCCTGCGCATGATCAAAGCGGGACTCAACGCCGAGCTGGACGGGCAGGCCGGCATCCAGGAACTGGCCGGCGATGCCACCATGCTGTACTACATGACGGAAGAGGCCCAAGAGGGAGGCAAGGCCTTCCTCGAAAAGCGGAAGCCCGACTGGAGCAAGTTCCCCAAATTCCCCTGACACATCATTTATTTATCTAATTCCTAGTTTTATCTAATTCCTAAAAAACACGCGTATGAAAAGAATCGTATTGTTCCTGCTCTGTCTGGCGGCAGTGGCCGGAGCGGAAGCGCAAAACTATGCCAAGAAGCTGAAGAAGGCCAAAGGCATCGAAGTGGTCTACCAGACCGTTTATAAGAATAAGGTACGCCCGGGCGGCATGTTGATGAGCGTATCGGGCGAGCAGGTGAAACTGTCCCCCATCCGTCCCGAAGGGGAAGCCCCTGCCGAAGGAGAGCTGCAACAGCGCAGCTTCATCGACTTCAGCCGCCGGTGCAGCTACAAATGGGCCCAGCTGCCCAATCGGGAGACCATCTCGTCGGTCACCCCGTTCGAGTTTGGCGAAGGATTCAAGGAAGTAGGGCAGGAGACGTATCTGGGCCTGCAGTGCAAGGTGCTGCGCACCATCCTTCGCTCGAACACCATCGACGTGTGGTGCACCAACGACTTGGCTTTCCGCGGCACGCCCCAGGCCAATGTCGGGGTACCCGACGGACTGGTGCTCCGCGTGGTGCGCAACGGCGACATGGTGCAGGAGGCCACCGAGATACGGGCCTTGAAGGAAGAGAGCACCCTGCTACCGACCGACTGGGGGCATATCCTGGACGATGCCAACTACCAGTATGCCATCAACCACTGCTACGTGGTCACGGTACCCGTGTTCGAGCAGCAGAGCATCTGCTTCAACGGCGCCAAGCTGGAGGGTGAGCTGAAAGATGAGGTGGTCTACCCGGCCGCCGGGGGCACCGTCATCCTGAAGAAAGTGAAGCTGCCCGAGAAGGTGGACGACCGCGCTATCTTCGTCGAGGTGGTGCAATATTCCGACGGCGATGCCTACGACCGCACCGGTTCGGTCTTCACCATCCCCACCGGCAAGGCGCAGTCGTTCCTCGACGCGCTGAAGGACCTCAAGAGCGTGCCGGCCTTCCATTCAGACAAAGACTACCCGGCCATCATCTCCACGCCGGGCTATGACGTGCCGGTGGAGCTGATGCGCTTCTTCACCGGCTTCGGCGTGCGCCAGTACAACCACAACAAGGTGCCGGGACAGGAATGGAGCGACTCTGTGCTCTACAAGACCGAAGTCACCGCCCTGGCCGAACACCTCCAGGGAGAGACCTGGATAGGTGCCTACATCGGCAACTGGGATGCCAAGGGCCACAAGGTATCTATCAAGCTGAAATATTACCCCAATGAGGAACAGAAGGTGAAGAAGGCGTTGCCGCTCTTCAACACGGTGAACTACATGGAGCAGGCCGGACAGGAATATCCTGCCTTCATGGGCAACGACTCACTGCGGGTGACCTTCACCTTAGATGAGGATGTGAAAGGCGCCCACCTCTATTACCTGACCACCGGCCACGGAGGCTGGGGCAACGGCGATGAGTTCAACCAGAAAGTGAACACCATCTACGTAGACGGCCAGAAGGTCATCAGCTTCATTCCCTGGCGGGACGACTGCGGCACCTACCGCAACTGGAACCCCTGCTCGGGCAACTTCTCGAACGGCCTGAGTTCGTCGGACCTGAGCCGCTCCAACTGGTGTCCGGGCACGGTGACCAACCCCGAATACATCTACGTGGGCGACCTCAAGGCGGGCCAACACACCGTCACGGTACAAATCCCGCAAGGCGCGCCCGAAGGCGGAAGCCTGAGCTATTGGTGCCTGTCGGGAACACTACTTTATTAAATGAAGAATGAAAAATGAAGAATGAAGAATGAAGAATCTTCCTCTCCCAATTGTCATCCTGAACGAAGTGAAGGATCTGTCCAATTGCGCAGCGAACCCGTTGCGGCGAACAGATGTTTCGCTTCGCTCAACATGACAGGGGAAAGAGGAAACAAGATTCTTCATTCATCATTCTTCATTCTTCATTTAAATTGTTCTTCATTTAAATTGTTCTTCATTTATTTATTATACATTTGCCCCGCAAAACGATGCAATCGAAAAACAACTCTAAAAAGATATGACAGAAACGAACATCCCCGACAGTTCAGAAAAGAAAAGCCTGAACTTCATTGAACAAATTGTAGAGAAAGATTTGAAGGAAGGGAAAAACAACGGAAAAATCCAGACCCGCTTCCCGCCCGAACCCAACGGGTACCTGCACATCGGCCATGCAAAGGCCATCTGCATGGACTTCGGCATTGCCCAGCGGTATGGCGGCGTGTGCAACCTGCGTTTCGATGACACGAATCCCACCAAAGAAGACGTGGAGTACGTGGAGGCCATCAAAGAAGACATCCAGTGGTTGGGATTCCAGTGGGGCAACGAATACTATGCCTCCGACTACTTCCAGCAACTGTGGGATTTTGCCATCCACTTGATCAAGCAGGGCAAAGCCTACGTTGACGAACAGACCTCTGAAGAAATAGCCGCACAAAAGGGCACCCCCACACAGCCGGGCATCGAGAGCCCCTACCGCAACCGTCCCATCGAAGAGACGCTGGCACTGTTCGAGCAGATGAATCGTGGCGAGATAGAAGAAGGCAAGATGGTGCTGCGCGCCAAGATCGACATGGCCAGCCCCAATATGCACTTCCGCGA
Source organism: uncultured Bacteroides sp. (assembly GCA_945833835.1). Taxonomy (GTDB): domain Bacteria; phylum Bacteroidota; class Bacteroidia; order Bacteroidales; family Bacteroidaceae; genus Phocaeicola. Next base: position 23,015 of record CAMAFR010000015.1, on the reverse strand, counting down.
CCCGATTATCTATCGTGTCGTCAAGACTCCGCACCACCGCACCGGCGACACCTGGAAAGCCTACCCCATGTATGACTTCGCCCACGGCCAGAGCGATTACTTCGAAGGGGTCACCCATTCGCTTTGCACCCTGGAGTTTGTCCCCCACCGTCCGCTCTACGACCTGTTTGTAGATTGGGTGAAGGACGGACAGGACCTGGACGACAACCGCCCCCGCCAGTATGAGTTCAACAAGCTGAACCTGAGCTATACCCTGATGAGCAAACGCAACCTGCTCATCCTGGTGAAAGAAGGGCTGGTAGACGGCTGGGACGACCCCCGTATGCCGACCCTCTGCGCTTTCCGCCGCCGCGGCTATTCGCCCGAGTCCATCCATAAGTTTGTCGACAAAATCGGCTATACCACCTATGACGCACTGAACGACTTTGCCCTGCTCGAAAGCGCCGTGCGCGAAGACCTGAACGCCCGCTCCACCCGCGTGTCGGCCGTGATTGACCCGGTGAAACTGATTCTGACCAACTACCCGGAAGGACAGGTAGAGGAAATGGAGGCCATCAACAATCCCGAAGACCCCAACGCCGGCAGCCACACCATTGAGTTCAGCCGCGAGCTGTGGATAGAACGCGAGGACTTCATGGAAAACGCGCCCAAGAAATATTTCCGCATGACACCGGGACAGGAAGTCCGCCTGAAAAATGCCTACATCGTGAAATGCACCGGCTGCAAGAAAGACGAAGCCGGCAACGTGGTGGAAGTCTATGCCGAGTATGACCCCAACACCAAGAGCGGCATGCCCGAAGCCAACCGCAAGGTGAAAGGCACCCTCCACTGGGTGAGCTGCGGCCATTGCCTCCAGGCCGAGGTGCGCCTCTACGACCGTCTGTGGAACGTGGAGAACCCCCGCGACGAGATGGCCGCCATCCGCGAGGCCAAGAACTGCTCTGCGCTCGAAGCGATGAAAGAGATGATCAACCCCGACTCGCTGAAAGTGCTGACCCACTGCTACGTGGAGAAATTCCTCGCCACGGCCCGCCCGCTCGACTATCTGCAGTTCCAACGCATTGGCTACTTCAACGTCGACAAAGACTCCACCCCTGGGCATCTGGTGTTCAACCGCACCGTATCGCTGAAGGACACGTGGAAGAAAATCAATAAATAACCAGCGAGAGGGGGTACCCCGATACCCCCTCTCGCCGTTCACAAACGGCAATACCGTCAACCAGAAACATCATGAGATACCTCGACAGCCACTTTGAGAACCCCCACTTCATAGAGAACGTGTTGGGCAGATACATCAGCATGCTCGAAAACAGGACATCCGTTTATTTCGAGGCGGAAGACCTCATCCTGCTGGCCGAATACTTTTCAGGCAGGGAAAATTGGGAGCGGATGGCCGAAGTCATCGATTTCGGCTTGAAACTACATCCGGACAATATAGACCTGCTGCTCTACAAGTGCCAGGCCCTGATTGCCGACCAGAAAGAGGACGATGCCGCCCGACTGCTGGACACCATCCCGGACGCCAACGACTTTGAAGTGCTGCTGATGAGAGGGAAACTGGCCATCCTCCAGGACATGGAGTACAAGGCCCAAGAGGCGTTCGAACAGCTCTACCTGCAGGAAGAGACGCTCACCACCCTCCTGGCCATCGTGACCACCTGCATTGATTGCGAAGAAGAGGTCTTGGCCAGACACTGGCTGGAGTCTGCGCTCGAACAGTATCCCGACCACCGGGAAGTGCTGGAGGTGGCGGCCGACTTTGACATGACGTTCGGCAGCGAGAAGGATGTGCGCCAGAAGTTGCAGCAACTCATCGACGAATACCCCTACGACATCCACTACTGGATACAAATGGCCGAGTCGTACTGCGAAAGCGGACTGTACGAAAAAGCCCGCGAGACCCTTGAGTTCGCATTGGCCATCGATGAGAAGAGCCCCAGGGTGCTGCATCTGATGGGCAACTGCTGCATGGATATGGACGACCTGCCCAGCGCAGTGGTGTGCTTCCAGCGTCTGGAGCAGACGGATGCCGACAAGACCTTGGCATGGCTGTCCTTGTCCCACTGCCACTTCCTCCTGCAAGCCTATGCCCCCTGCATTGACTACTGCACCCGCCTGCTGCAAGAAAAGTCCCTCTACATGAACAAGGACGAGAAGGCCATCCTCCACTACCGGCGGGGGATGAGCCTGATGCGTGAAGACAGGATGGACGAAGCCCAGCAGGAGGTCGAGCTCGGACGGAAGACCGGCAGTGACTTCTGGGGACTGGACCTGATGGCAGGTTCGTTGTCGTTGGTCACAGACCCTCTCCCCTCTGCCCGTGAAAACGCCATCCGGCAAATCTTTAAGGGGGTACATCGGTCGAAAAACAGACGGGAAGCACTGATCACCGCCCTCATGACGCTGTTTGAAGGCTGTGCCTACCCCGAGGCGGCCATCCTGTTCGAACGGCTGGAGCTGCAAGGAGGCGATCTCCTCCCGGTGTGGTACTACCTGATGGCCTTCTGCTATTTCAAGTTGGACAATCAGCGCAAATTCCGTCGCTGCCTTCTCAAACTCAGCACGGAGGCTCCCCAGCTGTTGGCGGAAGACGGCCTGCAGCTGCTGGACAATCCCAAGTTCAGAAACGCAGTGCTGGCCATCCTTCAGGAACTGAAACCGGACAACCCCGCCGCCAACGAGGAAGAGGCGGCGGACCCGTCCGACTGAACCGCCCCTATTCGGTGGGGGCCACCGGCAGCGTCACCTTGAAATACGGGCTCTCCACATGCTGCGAGCGGGCGATGTCCACTAACCGTCTCACCAGGTCGGGATGCTCGCCGGCCACATCGCGGTCTTCGTGCAAGTCGGTCGCCAGATGATACAGGCTGGGCTTCCCCTGGCGGGAGATCAGTTTCCAGTCGCCACAGCGCACCGCCACCTGGTCGGTTTCCTCAAACTCCCAATACAGGAAGTCATGCCGCGCCTGCCCGTCCTTCCCCAACAGGGCAGGTGCGAAAGAGAGGCCGTCGAAATACCCTTCGGCAGGTGTCGTACCGGCATACCGCTCCACATAGTCCTCCATGCCCGCCAGCTCACAGAAGGTGGGCAGCACATCATAGAACGCCACCGGCAAATCGTTCTTCACACCGGCCCGCACCTTCCCCGGCCACCTCACGATAAAGGGGACGCGGATGCCCCCCTCGTAGGTCTGCCGTTTCAGTCCCCGCAGCCGCCCGTCACGCCCGAAGAAGACAGGATCCGCCCCACCTTCCTCGTGAGGTCCGTTGTCGCTCGTAAAGATGACCAAAGTCCGTTCGTCCAGTCCTTTCTCTTTCAGCAGGGCCAGCACCTCGCCCACGTATGCGTCCAGCCGGGTAATCATACCGGCAAACTGGGCATGGGTATGCGTGGTCTCGTTGTAGCGCGAGCCCGGCTGTCCCGGCCAGTCCTTGTCTTCCGCAAAGGCCTTCTTGTAGGCTTGCAGGATAGAGTCGTCGGGCTGCACCAGCTCGGCGTGCGGCAACGTGTAGGTCAGCAGGCCGAAGAACGGCCGCTTGCCGTCCTGCCGCCGTATCCACTCCAAGGCCTGGCGGTGAATCAGGTCGGCCGAGTACTGCGTCCGTTGCAGATAGCCCTGCCCCGCCATCGGATGCCGGATGTTCTCTTCGAGGACCACGCGTGTCACCGCCGTATCGCCCCGGGCAGAGCTGTAACGGTTCAGGAAATTCGGATAATATTGGTGTGCCTGGAACTGGCAGATGTAGCCAAAGAACTCGTCCACCCCGCGCTTGTCGGGGGTAGACACCGACCCTTCGTAGCCACCGGCCCATTTGCCGAACATCCCCGTCGTATAGCCGAGGTCCTTCATGATTTCCGGCAGGATGACGTGACCGGGGTCATACGGGTGCTGCCCCACCACGGCATACTCATCAATGGCGCCATAGCGCACGGTCGGAGCGTCGCGCCAATACTCCTTGTTCCCCCTCACCTCCGTATGTCCGGTGTGCTGTCCGGTCATCAAGGAGGCGCGCGACGGGGCACTCACCGGACTCCCGGCATAGGCCTGCGTGAACAGCATCCCCTCCTGCGCCATACGGTCCAGATGGGGCGTACGAATATAAGGCTGGCCATAGCAACCCAAATCGCCATAGCCCATGTCGTCACACATAATATATAGAATGTTGGGCGGCAGCTCCGGACCGCTCCCACAGGCCGTCACTGAGGACAGCAGGAGGCCACCACTGATGACCCGCCCCCACGACCAGTGGCGACGGGCAGTCGTTATCACTGTCTTCATATCGCTTCATCATTATCAGGTTCACACAAAGATAAACAATTTAAATGAAGAACACTTTAAATGAAGAATGAAAAATGAAGAATCTTTGGGAATGAAGAATGGTGTGCCCTTCCCCTTGTCATGTTGAGCGAGGAAAAGATTCTTCATTCTTCGTTCTTCATTCTTCATTTAAATTGCTCTTCGTTCTTCATTTTCCAAAGATTCTTCATTCTTCATTCTTCATTCATCATTTAATTCCCTATCTTTGTCCCATCATCTATTAACCTTTAACCATTTGAATCGATTATGAATTTAAAGAATCAATGGATAGCCGCCCTGCTGTGCGCCAGCATGGGGACGGGTTATATCCAGGCACAGGATGCCACCTCGCAAGCCGGAGCCCCGGCCGTACAGGAAACCGAGCAACAGAAAGAGAAGCGTATGGACTGGTTTGCCCACGCCAAACTGGGAGTGTTCATCCATTGGGGCATCTATGCTGTTGACGGCGTTTCAGAAAGCTGGTCGTTCTTCAACAACTACCTGCCCTACGAACAGTATATGAAACAGGCCGAAGGCTTCACCGCCGCCCACTACGACCCCAAGGCCTGGGCGGAACTCATCAAGGAGAGTGGTGCCAGCTATGCCGTGCTCACCACCAAGCACCATGACGGCATGGCTCTGTGGGACACCAAGGCCGGCAGCCTGAGCACCGTGAAAAGCACTCCCGCCGGACGCGATCTCGTCGGCCCCTTCGCCAAGGAAATCCGCAAGCAAGGCCTCAAGCTGGGCTTCTACTACTCCCTGTTAGACTGGTCGCACCCCGATTATCCTAACAAGACACGTACCGAAACCCGCTACCAGAACGACCCGCAACGCTGGCAGAAGTTCGTCGACTTCAACTTCGCCCAGCTGGGAGAGCTGAACAAGACCTGGAAGCCTGACCTCTACTGGTTCGACGGCGACTGGGAACAATCGGCCGAAGCCTGGAACTCCAAGGGCATCATCGAACTGCTCCGCTCGGGCAACAAGAACGTCATTGTCAACTCACGCATCCAGGGCTATGGCGACTACGCCACCCCCGAACAGGGAGTCCCGGTGGTCCGCCCCAAAGACAAGTATTGGGAGCTCTGCCTCACGATGAACGACTCTTGGGGCTACCAGCACAACGACCATAACTACAAGACCCCACACATCCTGCTGCGCACGTTTGTAGACTGTCTGAGCATGGGCGGCAACCTGCTGCTCGACATCGGTCCGAAAGAAGACGGCACCATCCCCGAAGAGCAGGTAGCCATCCTCAAGGAGTTCGGCCGCTGGACCAAGAAGCACAAGGAAGCCATCTATGACACCCGGGCCGGCATCCCCAACGAGCATTTCCAGGGATACACCACCCTCAACAAGGCGGGTGACATCCTGTACCTCTACCTGCCCTTCCGTCCCAACGGTGCCATCGAAATCAAGGGCCTCGTCAACAAGGTCAACCGCGTATGGGTAGTGGGCAGCGGACAGATGCTGAACTACAAAGTGCACAACAAGAGCTACTGGAGCGCCGTGCCGGGCAACCTCTATATCGACGTGCCCGACCAGGCCCTGGACCCGCAGATCACAGTAGTGGCCGTTCTGCTCGACGGACCCATCCAGCTGTACCGTGGCGAAGGCCAGGTCATCTCCAGCAACTGATGTATAACCCTAATTCTTAACTATCATGAAAAAGACATGGATGCTCTTATTGCTGGCACTGACCGGCACGCTGCAGGCAACAGCCCAACAAAGCCTGATGGAACAATTCAAACGTGTGCTGACCCTACCGCCCGGATACGTCTGCTACCGTACCGACCAGCCGCTGACCATTGACGGGGTGGCCGACGAAGCGGCGTGGAAGAAGGCCGAACCTACCGCTCCCTTTGCCGACATCAGCGGAGAAGGCTTTCCGACACCGACCTACGAGACACGGGCCAAAATGCTGTGGGACGATGACTACCTCTACGTCAGTGCGCAGCTCGAAGACCCTAACATCACGGCACGACTGACCCAACGGGACACCATCATCTATTACGACAACGACTTCGAGGTGTTCATTGACCCGGACGGCGACTGCCAGAACTATTTCGAAATTGAGAACAACGCCCGCGGCGTGGTGTTCGACCTGATGCTGGACCGCTCTTACCGCTGCAGCGGCAACTTCATGATACAATGGGACTGCCCCGGACTGAAGCTGGCCGTACACCTGGACGGCACCCTGAACAACCCGACAGACAAGGACAAAGGCTGGAGCGTGGAAATGGCCATCCCCCACCAGGCCCTGACCATGAACTTCGCCAACCCGCTGAAGGCCGGCAACTGGTGGCGGCTGAACTTCTCGCGCGTGCAATGGATGAAGAAAGGCGGACCGGAAGAAAACTGGGTATGGGTACCGACGGGCAAGATAGACATGCACATGCCCGACCGCTGGGGATACATCTATTTCTCCGAACAAACCGTGGGACAAGGCAAGGAAACCTTCCGCTACCCGTATAACATGAAGGCCTACCGCCTGTTGTGGAGCATGTTCTATGCCCAGCAGCAGCACTTCTCCAAGACCCGCACCTACCTGCAGAAGGTGGAAGACTTCGGACTGGGTGCCGCCGACAAGGAAGGACTGCCCGCCAATATGGAAATCAGCGCGGAAGTCACCGAGAGTATGTTCTGCCTCACGGTGTACCTGCCCGACGAGAACCAGCACTACCGGATAGACCACTACGGACGCTTCAGCCTGTATTAAAAGCCGTCGGTGAAAAAACCGGGCGGCAAAGTGGCACTGTTTGAAAAAAACGTGTATATTTGAGGCAATCATTTTATCTGCGAAACCTATGATAACCTATCCGAATGCAAAAATAAACCTCGGGCTGAACGTCACGGAAAAACGTCCCGACGGTTACCACAACGTAGAGACCATCTTCTACCCCATCAACCTGCAGGACGCGCTCGAAGTGACACTGCTCCACAAAGACGACGAGCCGTACCGACTGCATGTGACAGGAACCGTACTGGATGGGAGCCCGGACGACAACCTGGTCGTGAAGGCATTCAAGCTGATGCAGGAACACCACCCGCTCCAACCGGTGGACATCCATCTGCACAAGCATATCCCCACCGAGGCAGGTCTGGGAGGCGGGTCGGCCGACGGTGCCTTCATGCTGAAGATGCTCAATGACAAGTTCAACCTGAAACTGACGGAAGAACAGCTGGAAGCCTATGCCGCCCGGTTGGGTGCCGACTGCCCCTTCTTTATCCGCAACAAGCCGGTACTGGCCACAGGCACCGGCAACATCTTCGAGCCCATCCGCCTTTCACTGAAAGGCTACCACCTGGTCCTCATCAAGCCGTGCATCTCGGTATCGACGCGCGAAGCCTACGCCCATATCCGTCCGCGTCACCCCGAAGAACCGCTGAAGGAGGTCATCACACGCCCCATCGGCGAATGGAAGGACCATCTGAAGAATGATTTTGAAGAAAGCGTGTTCTGCAACTACCCCGAGATAGCCGCCATCAAAGACCGCCTGTATGATTTGGGGGCCGTCTATGCACAGATGAGCGGTTCGGGCTCGGCGGTGTACGGCATCTTCCAGGAAGCCGTGGAAAACGTCGACGAAAAGTTCGCCTCCTACTTCACGCGCCAACGCATTCTGGAATGATTCACCGCTTCCAACAAGACATCTCACGGATAGCTCCGCCAGAGCGGTTCACCTATCCGTTCCACTACGCGCCCCACCCCCTGACAGTGATAGCCGCCCGGGAGGTGGAGCGCTATCTTTCTGCCCGCACCGAATGGCACGAGGAGCTACAACAAGGAAAGATGTTCGGAGTGCTGGTCATCCGCCTGCCCGAAGGGGAGCTGGCCTATCTGGCCGCCTTCTCGGGAAACCTGGCCGGCAGCAACCGGCACGAGTTCTTCGTGCCGCCGGTGTTCGACCTGCTGCAACCCGGCGGATTCTTCCGCACGGAAGAGCGGCGGATTTCGGACATCAACCGCCGTATCCGCGAACTGGAAAATGCCGACGAGCTCACTGCCTGCCGGCAAGAAGCGGCCCGGCAACAAGAAGCGGCCGCACAGGCCATCGCCCAGGCACGTGCCGAGCTGAAGGCGGCCAAAGCCAGACGGGACGCACGCCGACAGGAAGGGGAACTAAGTGCGGCGGAACTTCAGGCCCTGACGGCCGAAAGCCAGTACCAAAAGGCCGAATACAAACGGCTGGAAAAACGCCTGAAAGCGGAAGTGGCAGAGGCTGAGACCCGACTGCACGAACAGGAAGCCGGCCTGCAGGCACTCAAGCAAGAACGGAAGTCGCGCTCGAACGCCCTCCAGCTGCGGCTGTTCGGCCAATTCCGGCTGCTGAACGCCCGCGGCGAACAGCGGTCGCTGCCCGAACTCTTTGCCGACACGCCGCAGCGGATTCCTCCTGCCGGAGCCGGCGAATGTGCCTTGCCCAAGCTGCTGCAATATGCCTATACCCACGGACTGCACCCGCTGGCTTTCGGCGAATTCTGGTGGGGGGACCCGCCCCGCCACGAAGTGCGCCGCCAAGGTGCGTTCTACCCGGCCTGCCAAAGCAAATGCGCCCCTATCCTGCGCCACATGCTGGCAGGACTGGCGGTGGACGACAATCCGCTGGCGACAGCTGCGGCCCAGAACTATCCGTTGGAGACTGTCTATGAGGACGAATGGATCGTCATTGTCAACAAACCTGCCGGACTGCTGTCCGTACCGGGCAAGGGACCGGCAGACTCGGTCCTCGCCCGGCTGCGAAAGGCGTATCCTGCCGCCACCGGCCCGCTGTTGGTACACCGGTTAGACATGGACACATCGGGACTGCTGCTGGCCGCGAAAACCAAAGAGGTGCATGCCGCCCTGCAGCGGATGTTCGAGACGCGCCAGGTGAAGAAACGCTACACCGCCCTGTTAGAGGGAAACCTTGAAACGGAGGAAGGCACCATCTGCCTGCCCCTGGGGCCCGACCTGACGGACCGTCCCCGGCAACAGGTGGACTTCGAACACGGCAAGCCGGCCCTCACCTACTACCGGGTGCGGCAACGCCGTGACGGCTATACCTTGGTGGATCTCTACCCGATGACCGGACGCACCCACCAGCTGCGGGTGCACGCCGCCCACCAGGAAGGGCTGCACCATCCCATCGTGGGAGACCCTCTGTACGGAAAAAAGGCTGCACGCCTGTATCTGCATGCAGCCTCTTTAGAGCTGGTCCATCCCGTCAGTGGAAAGACGCTTCACGTATGCCGGGAAGCGGCGTTCACGGACGAGTGAGTTCCTGAATGTAGTCGCGCATCATCGGGGTGGCCTGCAACACCTCCTGATACAGTTTCAGCTGGGCGCGGGTACGCACCAGGTTGTGTTCGGGATACTGGATACGGTAATAGGTATCACCGTTCAGGTAGTCGGCGAAGAAACGCACGGCCTGCATGTAGGGGAACAAGGCTACGGCATACGGCAGCATCTCCTTCTCCAGATCGGTCAGGAAAGCAGCGGCAGACTCCAGATAGCCTTTGGCGAAGCTGCGGAACACGTCGGCGTTGAAATGAATCTTCTCCACATCGGGTTCGTCCTCGGGGGCCGTATTGGCTGCCGAGCGCAGGAAATCACCGAAATCCGAGAACACGAACGAGGGCATGGTCGTATCAAGGTCGATGACACAGAGCACGTCGCCCTCCTCATCAAACAACATGTTGCTCACCTTCGTGTCGCAATGGCAGATGCGTTTCGGCAACTTTCCCTCACGGTACAGGCGTTCGGCCACACACATGTCGTCGCCGTCCTTCAGCAAGGCCTCCGCTATCTCCCGCACACCTTCCAGCCGTCCTGCCTTGTCGGCCTCTACCGCCTCACGCAACTGTGCCAGGCGGAACTCCATGTTATGGAAATCCGGAATCGTCTCGCCCAGGCGTTCGGGAAGATCGGCCAGCATGGCCTCGAACTCGCCAAACTTCAATCCTACGAGATACGACGTCTCGGGAGTGACAGCTTCGAGGGTCTTCGAGCGGGGGATGAACTCACATACCCGCCAATACTCCTCGCCGGTGAAGTAATACGTCACCTCCTCCTCAGTAGGGACAAAGCGCAACACCTTGCGGCGGATATCGGTCTCCCCTCTTGCTTCGAGTTTCTGTCGGATATGCCGCGTCACCAACTCAATGTTGCGTTGCAGCAACAGCACGTTGGTGAACACGTGGTGGTTGATGCACTGCAACACATAGTCGCATTGCCCAGGCAGTTCCGTCACGACCTTATACGTCTGGTTAATCAATCCGGATGTCAACGGGACAATCTCACTGACAGGGCCGATTTCGGGGAAATGCTGAAGAATCTTCAGCAGTCTTTCGTTTTCGATTTTTTCCATTACAAGTCTGTTTTTTTAGTCTGTGAAACAATCAAAGAAAAAGGGGATAGACGGGACATCCGTCAATAGGCATGACCGTCCTTCTTCAGTTCTTCCGCCGTGATGGGCTTCTTGTCAATGGCCCTCCAGGCATAGACAATGTAGGCCAATACAAATGGCACCAGCACCGACACATAGGCCATGGTCTTCAGGGTGAAGAGGCTGGAACAACTGTTGGCCAACGTCAGTGAACTCTGCAAATCGGCTGTCGACGGATAATAGGCTGTATGGTTATAGCCGACAGACAGCAACAACGCCAGCACGGTGAGCACCGTGCCTGTGCCGGCAAACCAGATGCCCTTGGTGTAGGTGACGCTGAAAATGCTCTTCACCAATCCGAACAGCACTCCTGCCACTCCCAGCAGGAACAATACCAGCAGCAACGGCATGTCCGTCAGGTTATGGAAGTATTTGTAAGGCGCCATCACGATGGCCTGGGTTTCGGGATGCACCGCAAAACCGTCTTTCACCAACGTACGGATGACGAAGGCCAGGAAAAACAGCAGGAAAGGCACAGCATCGGTAATCAGCTGGCGGCGGCAACGTCCGTTCAGTTCCACATGATGTACGTTGTTGAGGAAGTACAGCGTACCCAACAGACGGGCCAGGAAGAACACGGCCAGTCCCAGGACAATGTTCCAAGGGTCGGCAAAAGCGTCCAGCCCGTGCCAGCCATTGGCCCAACTGCTGATGACGGGCATCAGCTGCTCGCTCATATTGGCCTTATCCACCAAAAAGTTGGAACCGTTGAAGAAGGTGGCCACCGCAGCTCCCAACAATACCGGGCCCACCACACCGTTGGCCACCAGGAAATACTGGTACGTGCGCTTGCCCAGCAGGTTGCCCAGCTTTGACTGGAACTCGTAAGAAACCGCCTGCAGCACGAAGCTGAACAGGATAATCATCCACAGCCAATAAGCCCCCCCGAAACTGGTGCTGTAGAACAACGGGAAAGAGGCAAAGAAGGCTCCGCCGAAAGTGACCAGTGTGGTGAAGGTGAACTCCCATTTGCGTCCGGTGGAATTGACCAGCAACGAACGTTCTTCCTCAGTGTGTCCCAGGCGGAACAGCAACGAATTGCCACCCTGCACAAACAGCAGGAATACCAGCAACGCCCCGAGCAACGACACCAAGAACCACCAATAGTTTTGCAGAAAGATATAGGTTGAATCCATAATTGTCTTTTTTAGGTATATATAATAATGTATAGTAAAGGTTGAGAACCGCATCAATGTTCACCCGGACCTTGCTTGACGGCACGCAACAGGATGCCTATCTCAGCAATCAGCAACACGGTGAACAGGATGAGGAAGATAAAGAAGGTGGTCTGTACAGAGCCGGCTTCGAGCTTGGAGATGGCGGCATTCACCGGCAACATATCCTGGATGGCCCACGGCTGCCGTCCGACTTCGGCCACAATCCATCCTGCCTGACTGGCGATATAGGCCAAGGGGATACTGGCCACGGCTATCGGATACAGCCAATCCACCTTGGACAGCTGGTGTTTCCACGACAGGAACAGAATCAGTGCAAAGAAAGCCATGAAATACATGCCCAGTCCCACCATCACACGGAACGACCAGAACATCAGGCCCACACTCGGCACAATGTCGTTGGGTTCCTTCACATAGCCATAACCAAAGTACGGCATGTTCTCGTCGAGCGTCTGGCGGGCATGCGCCATGGCCACCGTATCTTGCTCTTGCTTGGCCTGACGGAAATCGGCCAGGGCTGCGATGGCCTGCTGCCCGCGGTGCATCTTCTCGACAGTCGACAAGGCCACGCCGCCATCGGGCAGCTCATACCCGCCTTGCAGGATGTTGTTAATGCCCGGCACATATCCGTCCAACGAATGGGTGGCCAGCACCGACAACATCTTGGGCACCTTGATGTCTCCTATCAAGGTCAGCGGCTGACTGTGCCCACCGTCGTACAGGCCCTCCATGGCCGCCAGCTTCATCGGCTGCAGCCGGGCCACCTGCACCCCGCTCTGGTCACCGCTGCCGGCGGTCACCAAGGTGGCAAACAGACCGATGGCCGCCGCCACCTTCATGCTGGCCAGCGAGAACTCTTTCTCGCGCTTGCGCAAGAGGTACCACGCACTGACCCCTATGACAAACACAGCCCCCACCATCCAGCAGCTCAAGACCGTATGGATGAACTTCATGACGGCCACGGGAGAAAAGGCGACCGCCGCAAAGCTGGTCATCTCGTTGCGCACCGTCTCGGGGTTGAAGGTCATCCCTACCGGATACTGCATCCACGAATTGGCCACCAGAATCCACCAGGCCGAGAATGTGGCACCCAGACCGGTGAGCCAGGTGGAAGCCAGGTGGAACTTCTTGCTCACCTTGTCCCAACCGAAAAACATCACGGCAATGAACGTGGCCTCCATGAAGAACGCCACAATGCCCTCAATGGCCAACGGCGCACCGAAGATGTCTCCCACAAACCAGGAATAGTTGCTCCAGTTGGTGCCGAACTGGAACTCCAGAATCAGCCCCGTGGCCACGCCTACGGCAAAATTGATGCCAAACAGTTTCATCCAGAACTTGACGGTGCGTTTCCAAAACTCATTGCCCGTCACAACATACAGCGTTTCCATCAGCCCCATAATGACCGCCAGCCCCAAGGTCAGCGGCACAAACAGCCAATGGTACATCGCGGTCAAGGCAAACTGCGCTCTCGACCAATCGATCATCGAAGTGTCAATACTTTCAAGCATAGGTATAATTTATAGAAGGTTAATGATGAATGCCACGGCCGACCAGCTCTGTACCTACATACCGCCCTTTCTCGGCATCACTCTTGCCACCCAGAAAAGAGGGGAAAAAGAACAGCTTCAACACAAAGAACAGGATGAACAGTTTGATGAGAATCAACGCCCATAATGTCTTGCCCAGCGTCATCGACCGAAACCCGTCACGGTAGAAACGCCAAATGTCCCGTACAGCTCTTTTTAACATAAAATTCAGAGTTTTCAATAAATACAAAGAAAATCGTTTTATCGATAAAATGCAAGTTTTTGTCCATAGAAATCGAACGGCAATCTATTCCTTTTGCAAAAAGATTTTTTACCGGATACTTTTGTATCGTAACAACAAAACCCGAAACGTCATGAAACAACGAGTTTTCCTGAGCCTGGCACTGCTGGCAGCCACTCCCCTCGTGGCACAAAACGCCAAAGAATGGACGCTGCAAGACTGCATTGACCATGCGCTCGACCAGAACATCCAGCTGCAGCAGGACCGCCTCCAGCTACAATCCAGCGAGACAGATGTCAAGACCGCCAAGGCGGCCCTCTTCCCGACCCTGACGCTGAGCACCTCGCACAACCTGATGAACCGTCCGTTCCAGACCCAAAGCAACACCGTGAGCGGCACCGAAATCATCACCAGCAACAACAAGAACACCTACAACGGCAACTATGGCCTCAACGCACAATGGACCGTGTGGAACGGCGGCAGAAGACGGAACAACATCGAAACACAAAAGACCAACTATAAAATAGCCGGACTCACCGTGCGACAGACCGAAAACACCCTGCAGGAAGAAATCACCAAACTGTACATGCAGATTCTGTATGCCCACGAAGCGGTGGCCATCAACCAAGGGACCCTGCAAGTGAGCCGGGCCACCTGTCAGCGCGCACAAGAGCTGTTCAGCGAAGGAAGCATCTCGAAAGCCGATTTGGCACAGCTCGAAGCGCAGGTGAGCAATGACGAATATCAGACAGTGACCGCCGAAAGCACCTTGCGCAACTACAAGCTGCAACTGAAACAGTTGCTGGAGCTGGACGGAACGGCAGAACTGGCCCTCCGGCTGCCGGAACTGACGGACGAGACCGTACTCCAGCTGCTGCCGGCACAGGCCGATGTCTATGCGGCGGCACTGGCGCAACGCCCCGAGATACAAAGCGGGAAACTGAGCATCGACAATGCCCGCCTGGCCCTACAGACCGCCAAAGCCGGCTACCTGCCCACGATCAGCCTGACGGCATCGAGCAGCAGCACCACCAACAGCGCGAGCAGCAACAGCTGGAGCCAGCAGATGAAATACGGTTGGAACAACATGATAGGCCTCAGCCTGAGCCTGCCGCTCTTCGACGGACGGACCAACAAGAGCAACGTGGAAAAGGCCCGGCTGCAATACGACAGCAGCCGGTACGACCTGATGAGCAAGCAGAAAGAGCTGTATGCCACCATTGAGAGCCTGTGGTTGGACGCCCTCAACGCCCAGCAGCAATACAGCGCCGCCAGCACCAACGTGAAGAGCTGCCAGACCAGCTACGACATGGTGAGTGAGCAATTCAACCTCGGCATGAAGAACACCGTGGAGCTGCTGACCGAGAAAAACAATCTGCTCAGTGCCCAGCAACAACGGTTGCAGGCCAAATACATGGTCCTCCTGAACCGCGCACTGCTGGACTTCTATGCCGGCAACAACATTGACATTTAACGAAACCCTATACCTATTATGAAAAAGAACGTCCTTATCATCAGCGCGGCAGGCGCAATGGCCATTGTGGGAGGCTGCTGGCTGTTCGGCGGCGCAAAAGCAGAGAGCAAAGTCGGTTTCGCCACCGAAACAGTAGAACGAGGTGACATCAGCAACTCGATTACCGCTACGGGCACCATCGAACCGGTGACGGAAGTGGAAGTCGGCACACAGGTGTCGGGCATCATCGACAAGATTTATGTCGACTACAACTCCATTGTCAAGGCGGGACAGGTCATCGCCGAAATGGACCGCGTCACGCTCATCAGCGACCTCCAGTCGGCAAAAGCCAATTATGACGGGGCCAAGGCCGAATACGACTACCAGCAAAGACTATACGAACGCAACCGGAAGCTGCATGAGAAACAGCTCATCAGCGAAACAGACTACGAACTGTCGCTCTACAACTACCAGAGCGCGAACAGCCGGCTCGAACAGTACAAGGCCGCCCTGTCGAAGGCAGAACGCAACCTGTCCTACGCCACCATCACATCTCCCATCAACGGAGTGGTCACCAGCCGTGACGTGGAAGAAGGGCAGACCGTCGCCTCCGGCTTCGAGACACCGACCCTGTTCACCATCGCCGCCGACCTGACCAAGATGCAGGTGGTGGCCGATGTCGACGAAGCCGACATTGCCGGAGTGGCAGACAGCGCGCGGGTGACCTTCACTGTTGATGCCTATCCGAACGATGTGTTCGAAGGCAAAGTGAAACAAATCCGTCTGGGCAGCACCAACAGCAGTTCGAGCAGCTCCACGTCCTCCGCTTCCTCGACGGTCGTCACCTACGAGGTGGTCATCACGGCAGACAACCCGGAACTGAAACTGAAACCGCGGCTCACGGCCAATGCCACCATCTTCACCCAACACCGCACGGATGTGCTGCGTGTCCCCAGCAAGGCCCTGCGCTTCACGCCCGAAAAGGGCCTCATCGGACAACGGGACATCAAGGATGTGGACGCACCCCACAAGGTATGGACGCTCGAAGGAAACACCTTCGTGGCACATGCCGTCAAGACCGGCATGAGTGACGGCAGCTACACCGAGATAGTGGAAGGCATTGACCAAGGCAGCCGCATCGTGACCGGAACCACCGTGACCGGCACCGCACCAGCCGAGGCAGCCGCCGGTACCGACCCGGCCGGCGGAGAACGAAGCCCCTTCATGCCGGGACCTCCGGGAAGCAAGAACAAGAAAAAATAACCAGACCAACCAATATGGAAAAAGCTGTCATTGAACTCAAGAACATCAAGCGCAACTTCACGGTAGGCGATGAAACGGTACATGCCCTGAGGGGAATCACCTTCAGTATCCATGCCGGAGAATTTGTCACCATCATGGGCACCTCCGGTTCGGGCAAATCCACCCTGCTGAATACGCTGGGATGCTTAGACACCCCCAGCAGCGGCGAATATCTGCTCGACGGGGTACCGGTGCGCACCATGAGCCGTGCCCAACGGGCCGTGTTGCGCAACCGGAAAATAGGCTTCGTCTTCCAGAACTACAACCTGCTGCCGAAAACCACCGCCGTTGAGAACGTGGAACTGCCCCTGATGTACAACGCCTCGGTCAGTGCCGCCGAACGGCGGAAACGGGCGGTAGCGGCCCTGATGGCCGTAGGGCTGGGCGACCGGCTGGAACACAAGTCCAACCAGATGTCGGGCGGACAGATGCAACGGGTGGCCATTGCCCGCGCGTTGGTCAACAACCCGGCCGTCATCCTGGCCGATGAGGCGACCGGCAACCTCGACACCCGTACGTCGTTCGAAATCCTGGTCTTGTTCCAGCAACTGCACGCCGAAGGGCGTACCATCATCTTCGTGACGCACAACCCCGAGCTCTCGCAATACAGCAGCCGCAACATCCGCCTGCGCGACGGCCATGTGATAGAGGATACCGTCAACCCGCACATCCTGTCGGCTGCCGACGCGCTGGCGGCGTTGCCCGTCAACGATGAAGAATAATCCCGATTGTCTTGACCTGCCTACCGGCACACCAAAAACTGAAAACGCAATGAATGGAACCAATTTATTCAAAATAGCCCTGCGTGCCCTTGCCAACAACAAGCTCCGCGCATTCCTGACGATGCTGGGCATCATCATCGGCGTGGCATCGGTCATCGCCATGCTGGCCATCGGGCAAGGCTCGAAACGCAGCATCCAGCAACAGATTTCCGAAATGGGGTCGAACATGATCATGATTCACCCGGGGGCCGAAATGCGTGGCGGCGTACGCCAGGACGCCTCGTCCATGCAGACACTGAAGCTGGAGAATTATGAGGAGCTGCGCGACGAATGTATGTACCTCTCCGCCATCAGCCCCAATGTCTCCTCGTCGGGACAGCTCATTGCCGGCGCCAACAACTATCCCTCATCGGTGAGCGGTGTCAGCATCGGCTATCTCACCATCCGCCAGCTCACGGTAGAGAGCGGCGAGATGTTCACCGACGATGACATACGTACCGCCGCCAAGGTCTGCGTCATCGGGAAGACCATTGTGGACAATCTCTTCCCCGACGGATCGGACCCCATCGGGAAAGTCATCCGCTGCAACAAGATTCCGCTCCGCGTGGTGGGAGTGCTGAAATCAAAAGGATACAACTCCATGGGCATGGACCAGGACGACGTGGTGCTGGCTCCCTACACCACAGTCATGAAACGACTGCTGGCGCAGACATATCTGAGCGGCATCTTTGCCTCGGCCCTGACCGAAGACATGACCGAAGAGGCCGTGAACGAAATCACCGACATCCTGCGCAGGGCCCACAAGCTGAAAGACACGGACAACGACGACTTCAGCATCCGCACCCAGCAGGAGCTGAGCACGATGCTGAACAGCACCACCGACCTGATGACCACCCTGCTGGCCTGCATTGCCGGCATCTCGCTCGTGGTGGGTGGCATCGGCATCATGAACATCATGTATGTGTCCGTCACCGAGCGTACCCGCGAAATCGGACTGCGCATGTCTGTCGGGGCGCGGGGAGTGGATATCCTGGCACAATTTCTGATAGAATCCATTCTCATCAGCATCACCGGAGGCCTCATCGGGGTCATCATAGGGTGCGGAGCCAGCTTCCTAATAAAAAATTTCGCCCATTGGCCCATTTTTATACAGCCCTGGAGCGTGCTTATTTCATTTATTGTTTGTACCTTTACAGGGATATTCTTCGGGTGGTATCCGGCCAAAAAGGCAGCCGACCTTGACCCGATAGAAGCCTTGCGCTATGAGTAAAACGGATTGATGATAAAGGGGACATCCCTACGGATTCCCCGTTTGCGAGCTTGTGAAAGTTCGCCCTTTGTTCTTCATAACTTTGGTTTCGATCCGGCTCCTTGGGGAGCCGGATCTTTTTAAAAACAAGCTGCATCCCTATGAGACATACCCCTTCTCCCCTTTACCGCTGGCTGGAAATCTTCCTGCATATCCTCATCTGGTCCATGGTTCTGGCTTCCCCCCTGCTGTTCATGCCGCAAAACAACGTGACCCTGCACTGGAACGAGTACCTGGTACATAGCCTGGTGCCGTTCTGCCTGCTGGTCGTGTTCTACCTGAACTACTTCGGCTACATCCCCCACCTGCTGTTCAAGGAACGGCTGTTCCGCTTCCTGGCCGCCAATGCCCTGAGCATCCTGGTGCTGGCCGCCATCGTGCGCTACATCAGCCATTGGTTTTTCTTCCACCAGATGCCCCGCCCGCACAACAGGATCGCCCCGCCCGAGACGATGTTCTTCCTGCGCGATGTCCTGTCATTGCTGTTCTCGGCCTGCATCTGTGTGGCCATCCGGGTCAGCCGCCGGTGGCAGGAGACCGAAGCCGCCATGCGCGAGGCTGTGAAGAGCCGTACCGAAGCCGAGCTGAAGAACCTGCGCAACCAGCTCAACCCGCACTTCCTGCTGAACACCCTGAACAACATCTACGCACTGATTGCCTTCGACACCGACAAGGCGCAACAGGCCGTGCAGGAACTCAGCAAGCTGCTCCGCTACGTGCTCTACGACAACCAGTCTATGTACGTACCGCTGTCGAGCGAAGTAGACTTCATCCGCAACTACGTGGAACTGATGCGCATACGGCTCACCTCAGGAGTAGAGATTGTGACCGATTTCCACATCAAGCCCGACAGCCGGACCCCCATCGCCCCGCTGCTCTTCATCTCCCTCATCGAGAATGCTTTCAAGCATGGCATATCGCCCACCGAACCCAGCTTCATCCACATCCGCCTGACCGAGGACGAGCAGACCATCTGCTGCCAGATAGCCAACAGCCATCACCCGAAGCCCCGGACCGACAAAAGCGGTTCGGGTATCGGGCTCGAACAGGTCAGCAAACGGTTGGAACTGATTTACCCCGGCAACTACCGCTGGGAAAAACAGCTCTCGGGCGATGCCAAAGAATATATTTCCACCATTACCATCTTCCTAACCCCCCACCGCGTATGAACATCCGATGTGCTTTGATTGATGACGAACCCCTTGCCTTGAACCTGCTGGAAAGCTACGTCCGGAAAACGCCTTTCCTGGAACTCTGCGGCACGTACTCCAGTGCCATACAGGCCTTGAAAGAACTGCCGGAACATCCGGCCGACCTGCTTTTTCTCGACATCCAGATGCCCGACTTGAGCGGACTGGAATTCTCACGGATGGTGCCCGAAGACACCCGCATTGTCTTCACTACCGCCTTCAGCCAGTACGCCCTCGACGGGTACCGGGTCAACGCCCTTGACTATCTGCTCAAGCCCATCAGCTATGCCGACTTTCTGGAGGCCGCTAACAAGGCGCAGCAATGGCTGGAGCTGAAACAGAAACCATCCGTTGCCCTCCCAGAGGCCGACGGGAGCGTCCCTGCTGAGGAACCGGACTTCATCTACGTCAAAAGCGACTATAAACTGATACAGGTCGAACTGGCAAAGATACGCTACATCGAAGGGCTGAAAGACTATGTCAAGATTCACCTGGAAGACGAGCCGCGCCCCCTCCTGTCGCTCGTCAGCCTGCGCACCCTCGAAGAGAAACTGCCGCCGGCACGTTTCTTGCGCGTGCACCGATCCTACATCGTGCAGAAAAGCAAGATCAAGCTGATAGAGAAAGGACGCATCATTTTCGGAAAAGAATACATCCCAGTATCAGAAAGCTATAAACAGGAGCTGCAAAACTATGTTAACAAACATATAATTTAAGGATCTTATAAGATTTCTGCCTCTTTTTTAAGAATAATCAAAAGTTTTTATATAAAAGCTTTGGTTGTTAAAAAAAGAACCTCTATATTTGTGACGTACATAATGAAAAGGAAGTTGTGAAACTTCCACATTGAATAGTTTAGTTAAGTCTAGTTTAGTTTTTGTGTTGTGAAAATCCTCTTATAAGCGTATAAGAGGATTTTCTTTTTCTCACCGAATGGACTTCGGCCTACGCCAACAGCGACCGTCTTTCATAACAAGAGGCTGCCTGGAAATTCCAGACAGCCTCTTGAATTGCTTATGTTCTAAAAATAACCGATTAAGCGTTTACAGATGCCATGTGAGCGATCAGATCCAATACCTTGTTAGAGTAACCGATTTCATTGTCATACCAAGAAACCACCTTAACGAATGTATCAGTCAAATAAACACCGGCGTTAGCGTCGAAGATAGAAGTCAGTGTGCAACCCAGGAAGTCAGAAGAAACGACTGCATCTTCTGTGTAACCCAGAACACCCTTCAATTCGCCTTCAGCAGCTTCCTTCATG
Source organism: uncultured Bacteroides sp. (assembly GCA_945833835.1). Lineage (GTDB taxonomy): Bacteria > Bacteroidota > Bacteroidia > Bacteroidales > Bacteroidaceae > Phocaeicola. The sequence continues at coordinate 2,102 of CAMAFR010000015.1, read as the reverse complement.
GCAGCGCAGATAGCTTCCTTAGAAGCGGGCTGAGCCAAGTTGACAGTCAAGTCAACAACAGAAACGTCCAAAGTCGGAACACGCATAGAGATACCAGTCAGCTTGCCGTTCAGTTCAGGAATAACTTTACCTACAGCCTTGGCAGCACCTGTAGAAGACGGGATGATGTTGCCGGCAGCGGCACGACCACCTCTCCAGTCCTTCAAAGACGGACCGTCAACAGTCTTCTGAGTAGCGGTAGTAGAGTGAACAGTAGTCATCAAACCGTTGATGATGCCGAACTTGTCGTTCAGAACCTTAGCGATAGGAGCCAAGCAGTTAGTAGTACAAGAAGCGTTAGAAACGAACTGAGTACCCTTTACATACTTGTCGAAGTTTACGCCACAAACGAACATCGGAGTGTCATCCTTAGAAGGAGCAGACATTACGACATATTTAGCACCGGCTTCGATGTGAGCCTGAGCTTTTTCCTTTGTCAAGAACAAACCAGTAGATTCTACAACGTATTCAGCGCCTACTGCGTCCCAAGCCAATTCTTTCGGGTCTCTGCAAGCCGTTACGCGGATTTCATTGCCGTTAACGATCAGCTTGCTGTTTTCAACGTCAGCTTCGATAGTACCTTCGAACTGTCCGTGCATCGTATCATACTTCAACATGTATGCCAAGTAATCAACCGGGCACAAGTCGTTAATACCTACGATCTGGATATCGTTTCTCTTCTGAGCAGCACGGAACACGAAACGGCCGATACGACCGAAACCATTAATACCTACTTTAATCATTTTGTTTAAATTTAAAAGGTTTTATAATAAACTTTATAAACACTCGTTCCCAACGGGAAGTCTCACCGATGCCGGTTCCCTCCCCTTTGCGATGCAAAAATAACAAATAGTTTTGAATTTAGCATCTTTTTTCCCTATAATTTTAATAAAAACTACACCGTCTTCCGCACCGTTTTTCGCGTCACAACCAGACAGCCGGATCCAATTGTTCCCCCGGCTTTGCAAAACCCACGACCCCCTTTGGTTCCCTAAAGAAATCGCCGGACGACAGCTGATAATTCCAGAAAAAAAAGTATCTTTGCACACATTAGAATTTATCATTATTATTGAGATACAACATGCAGGAAAAAATCATTATTCTCGATTTCGGATCGCAGACCACCCAGCTCATCGGACGCCGCGTCCGCGAACTGAACATGTACTGCGAAATCGTTCCCTACAACAAGTTTCCTCACGATGATCCGTCGGTCATCGGAGTCATCCTTTCGGGCAGTCCTTTCTCGGTGTACGATGAGAAGGCGTTCAAAGTGGACCTGACCGGCATCCGGGGCAAGTATCCCATCCTCGGCATCTGCTACGGCGCGCAATTCATGTCCTACATCAACGGCGGCAAAGTGGAACCGGCCGGTACCCGCGAATACGGACGCGCCCATCTTTCGCAGTTCGACCGCCACAACCCCTTGCTGAAAGACATCCGCGAGCACTCACAAGTATGGATGAGCCACGGCGACACCATCACCGCCATCCCCGAGAATTTCGAAATCATCGCCTCCACCGACAAGGTGGCCATTGCTGCCTACCAGGCGAAAGGCGAGCAGCTGTGGGGCGTACAGTTCCACCCCGAAGTGTTCCACTCAGAAGACGGCACGCAACTGCTGAAAAACTTTGTGGTGGACATCTGCGGCGGCAAGCAGGACTGGAGCGCCAGCTCGTTTGTAGATACCACAGTGGCCGAGCTGAAAGCCCAGGTGGGCAATGACCGTGTCATCCTCGGACTGAGCGGCGGTGTAGACTCATCGGTTGCCGCCGTGTTGCTGCACCGGGCCATCGGCAAGAACCTGACCTGTATCTTTGTCGACCACGGACTGCTCCGCAAAAACGAGTTCAAGAACGTGATGCACGACTACGAATGCCTGGGACTGAACGTCATCGGCGTAGATGCCAGCGAAAAGTTCTTCCAAGATTTAGCGGGCGTGACCGACCCCGAACAGAAGCGTAAAATCATCGGACGCGACTTTGTGGAAGTGTTCAATGCCGAGGCGCACAAAATTACCGATGCCAAATGGCTGGCGCAGGGCACCATCTATCCCGACCGCATCG
>CAMAFR010000014.1 GCA_945833835.1 uncultured Bacteroides sp. | reverse complement strand
CCTCTTCAGACTCGCTAACTTGTATGCATATCCCCACTAAATTTCTACTGACCCGGTATATGCCATCGTGGTGGCGGGCGATAACCAGCAACGCTTCCGGTTGGCCTGGACAGGGTCCACCGGAAGCGTTGTGATGATGGCTGGAGGATAGCCGGAGGTTGGTTATCCCAGCAGTTCCTTTACTTTGGCAGAGATGGCACGTCCTTCGGCCAGACCGGCCAGTTCTTTGGAGGCGACACCCATTACCTTGCCCATTTCTTTGCCCGAAGTGGCTCCCACACGGGCGATGATTTCTTTCAGCCGGCTTTCCAGTTCTTCGGCAGAAAGCTGTTGGGGCAGATAGGTCTCGATGACACGCACTTGGGCCATTTCCGCTTCGGCCAGGTCGGCACGGCCTTGTCCTTCATAGACAGCGGCTGAGTCTTTTCCTTGTTTGACCAGTTTCTGCATGATTTTCAGTGCTGCGTCATTGGTCAGGGTATCGTTGGCTCCCGGAGCCGTCTTGGCTTCGAGGAAGCACTTCTTGATGTTGCGCAAGGTTTCCAGACGCACTTTGTCCTTGGCCTTCATCGCTTCTTTGATATCGTTGCTGATTTGTTCAAATAAATCCATACGGTTTATGATTAGTGTTGTTGGTTGATAAGTGTCTACAATCCGAGCTCTTCCCTTAGAAGTTGATGGTGATGGACCCAGTGTTGGTGTCTGGTTTGGATGAGGTGACCTGTTCTTCGGCATTGGCCCTCGACTGGATGCCTTGCAGGACGGCTTTGCTGCGCTGGAAGGTGGGAGTCGTGTCGACCATACTGATAATGTCGTCATTGTCCAAATCCTCGGGCGTGAAGATGTAGATGTTATGGCGGCGTTTGCGGTTGACCTTGTTGTTGATTTGCGGGCCATAGTATTCGCTTCTTCGCTCATCGCGTTTCTGCTCTTCTTCTTCCTGCTCGTCCAGTTTCTTCTGTTCTTCGGCCGAACGTTTTTTGAGCACGTTGTCCATACCGGGTACGTCCTTGATGCCGAATCCGGTGGCCAGGATGGTGAATTTCACTTTCTGGTCCAGGGTGTCATCAGTGTAGAGTCCCCATTTGGTTTCCACCCCTTTCCCGAAGTGGCTCATGAAGTCATTGATTTCATCCATTTCATTCATCATCAGTTCGCTGTTGGGGCTATAGGTGATGACGAAGAGCACTTTCTTGGAATTGTAGATGTCGTTGTTGTTGAGGAGCGGCGAGTGAAGGGCACCGTTGATGGCTTGTGCCACACGTCCTTCTCCTTCCCCATAGCCAGTACTCATGATGGCTACACCGCCGTCTTTCAGTACCGTGCGTACATCGTTGAAGTCCAGGTTGATGATACCGCGCAGGGTGATGATTTCGGCGATGCTTTTGGCGGCGATGGACAGGGTGTCGTCTGCTTTCCCAAAAGCGTTCATGACGCTGATATCCGAATAGACATCGCGCAGGCGCTCGTTGTTGATGACCAGCAAGGCATCGACGTGTTTGCTCATCTCTTCCACACCATCCAGTGCCTGGTCGATTTTCACATATCCTTCGAACAGGAAAGGAATCGTGACGATTCCTACGGTCAGGATGTTCATTTCCTTGGCGGTTTTGGCTACGATGGGACCAGCACCGGTTCCTGTACCTCCCCCCATACCGGCTGTGATGAAGGCCATGCGGCAGCTGCCGTCGTTCAACATTTGTTTCACGTCTTCTATGCTTTCTTCGGCGGCGGCGCGGGCACGTTCCGGACGGTTGCCTGCTCCCAGACCTTCTTTGCCCAACTGGAGCTTGATGGGTACGGGCGACTCTTCGAGTGCCTGGTTATCGGTGTTGCATACCACGAACGTAACATCGTGTATGCCTTCTCGATACATATGATTGACTGCGTTACCACCGCCACCACCTACGCCTATTACCTTGATGATGCTCGGCAGGTTCTTCGGAAAATCGAAGGGCATTGTTGATTCGTCAGACATAATTCTTCGTTTGCTATTTTTGGGGTGAATGTACTATTTTAATCTTTCATAATCTCGTCGGCTCCGTCTCTCAGTCGGTTGATGAAACGTTTGAACGGGTTGTTCTCTTCCTTCAGGCGGCTGATAGTGGTTATCAGCGTGTCAATTTCCTCTGATTTCTCAAAAACGCTCATGTTCTGTGCCTCGCGGGCCTTGGCCAGAGCGGCTTTGAATTCTTTCTTGTTCATGTGGCTGGTAGCTGCGGCAATCAATGCTTCGCATTCTCTGCGTCGGCGTTCCAGGCGCATCTGTTCCTGCTGGATGCGGTCTTCCTCCAGTTTCTTCAGGCGGGCTTCCTCATCGGCCTTCCGTTTGGCTTCGTCGGCTTTCCGTTTGGCTTCTTCAGCCTGTCGGTGTGCTTCTTCCTCTTGCCGGCGTGCCTCCTCATCCTGTTTCTCCTGGATGTCCGAGATGAAGTCGAGCTGTTGGCGGCGTGGGTCTATCTTGCAACAGTTGTCTTTGCCGGTAGCAAGCAGGCCAATCAGTGTGTTCTGGCTGCCGTTTTGGAAAATCAGGTTGGCATAGCCCACCAGCTCGATGTTGGAGGTCAATGCCGTCCGCACTTTCTCTATCTTGGTGATGCGGCTGAAAGCCTCTTCCATGTTGGCCAGATTAGCGGCTCCGCCGGTAAGGATGGCACCGGCCAACAACTTGTCGTTGTAGTCGGACAGAAGAATCTGGTTGCTGACATTCTGTAGGATTTCTTCCACACGGGCCTCGACAATGTCTTCCAGCTTGTAGGCGCGGATGGATACCTTACCGTCCAGACTGTATTCACGGTTGGCATCGTCTTCGTTTTCCGATGTGGCTGTATAGGCACTGCCAAATGTCAGCTTGAACTGTTCTGCCTCTTCTTCTTCCATCTGCTGGCTGCAAAGGTCTTTGGTGATGTTGTTGCCTCCCAATGGAATGACAGCCAAGTGGCGCAGGATGTTGTTCTTGTAGACTGTGACAGTCGTTGTCTCCGCACCGAAATCGACGAGGACACATCCCGACCGTTTCTCGCTGGCAGTGAGTACTGCTTGGGCGGTGGCGATGGGGGAGATGACGTAATCGGCAATCTCATAGCCGGCTCCTGCCTGGCGGAAACACTGGCGGATGTAGTTCTTCAAGGTGTTCCGCCCGATGATGTTCAGGAAATGTCCTTCTATATGGTCGGTAGGAATCCCGACCGGCTCCGTGGTCAGCTGGTTGTTGCCGATTTTATATTCTTGTGCTTCTACAGCCAGTATTTCTTGGTCAATTAAGGGAAGTTCCAGGTTGCGCTTCATCATGGCATCGATGAGGGCCTGGGAGATTCTGGTATCGTCTTCTAATTTTTTGCTTTCGGTGTTCCGGATGCTGCGGACCGACTGTCCTCCTAAGCCTACGTAGACTTTCTTGATGGAGGCCTGCAACATCTCTTCCAACTGGCTGATTACGGTCGTAATCAGTTGGGTGGTCTTGTCAAGATTGCATATAGCCCCTTTCTTGATACAGTCGGATGATTTTTCGCTGGCATAGGCCAGTATCTGAATGCTGCCATCGGCATTCTTCTTTCCGGCTACGCCTGTTATCTTGGTGGAACCAAGTTCGATTGCTACTATAAAATCTGTAACTGCCATATCTCTTTATTTCTCTTTTTTAGTACAAATTATCTGATTCGTAAATTCAATGCTGATGCGGCTGTATTTGTTCCAGCCCACTTTGTTCAGCGCTTTCTCGTAAAAGGTCTGCAATTTAGTGAATTTCTCGTTATAATCTCCCGGTTTTCCTAAAAATAATAGGTGGTTCCCTACTCTGGGCACCAATTCCAGCTCTTTCCGGGCAGTGACGTTGATTTGCTCAATCTGTGCTTCCCAGAAAGGATGGTTTTGGAGGTATTTCCCTAATTCATACAATTCCGTTTGGGCGAAATGACGGTCAATGTTGCCTGTCGCTACCGCGACCTGGACACTTTTACCAGGGGCTACCATGATTTGTCCCTCATTGTCCAGATAATAGTCTTCACCGTTGTTGCCCATGATGCGCAGAATCGGAATGCGTTGGTAGATGTTGGCGGCTACGTTTCCTCCCGAAGTGAAGAAACATTCGGCGGTCTTCACGAAGGGATGTTGCCTGATGGCTTCTTCCAGCAGGCGTATATTGATGTCCTTCAGTGGTTGGTTGATGGGGTAGAGCTTGTTACGCTTGAGCAAGGACGTGATTTCGGCATGATTGACAAAACTGCATTCGGAGCTGTCTTTCATGTTCAATTCTATACTCTTGCACACCTGCGTGGTGGGCTTTCCGTTGAACACGGTGACTGCCACCACCAAATAGGCAGAGGAGAGTATCAAGGCCAAGAGTATGAGAATTTTCCGTATCATTTATCTTTCAGTAATTGGGTGATTTGTGGAACATAGTTGTCAATGTCACCGGCACCAAGGGTGATCAGCACCTCTACCGGCTTGCTTTTCAGTAATTCCAGTAGTGCTTCTTTGTGACACATCGTTTTTTGGATGCCAGGGCGCAGGTGGTCATAGATAAGCCGGCTGCTGACACCGGGAATGGGAGCCTCACGGGCCGGATAAATATCCAACAGAATCACTTCGTCCAGCAAAGACAGACTGTCGGCGAACTCCAGGTAGAAATCGCGGGTACGTGTGTACAGATGCGGTTGGAAGACGGCAGTGAGCCGTTTGTCGGGGTAGAGCATCCGCAGGGAGGAGATGCTTTGTCGGATTTCGGCCGGATGGTGCGCATAATCGCTCAAGAAAACCATCCGGTCGGTCTTCAGCTGGAAGTCGAACCGGCGGTCGACACCTGCGAAAGAACTCATGGCAGTCCGTATCTCATCGGCCGTTGCTCCCCCGATTTGGGCCAGGGCCATGGCCGCGATGCCATTCTCTATATTGACATAGACGGGTACTCCTAAACGGATGTCTGCAATGTTGCCTAAGGGGGATACATAGTCGAAAACAATCTCGCCGTTGCCGATGCGGATATTGCAGGCATGAAAATCCCCTTTCTCTGTCGAATACGTCCATACGGTGACTCCTGCGGCCACATCGGGTGTCCACGGCAGTCCTTCTTTTAAAATCAGGTAGCCGTCCGGGCGGATGAGGGAGGTGTATTTGCGGAAGCTCTCCACATACGCTTCGTGGGTGCCATAGATGTCCAGATGGTCGGAATCGGTGGCGGTGATGACACTGGCATACGGTGTCAGCCAGTGGAAGGAGCGGTCGAATTCGTCGGCCTCAATGACGACAAGGTCGCTTTTGTCGGACAGTAACAGGTTGGTACCGTAATTCTTGGAGATGCCTCCCAAGAACGCATTGCAGGTGACCTTCGATTGGTGGAGTAAGTGGGCAGCCATGGTAGAGGTGGTGGTCTTGCCGTGTGTGCCGGCTACACACAGACCTTTTTCAGTCTGCGTCAGCATGCCCAGCACTTGTGCCCTTTTCATGACTTCAAACTGATGTTGTCTGAAGTACACCAATTCCCGATGGTCGGCAGGAATGGCTGGCGTATAGACTACTAAGGTTGTTTGGGGGTCGAGGAAGTCGGCGGCGATATTGTCTTCGCTGGCATCATAATGGATAGCAGCTCCTTCGGCAATAAGCTTTTCGGTCAATTCGCTGGGGGTGCGGTCATAGCCGCCTACTTTCTTGCCTTTCGACAGGAAGTAGCGTACCAAGGCACTCATACCGATGCCTCCGGCTCCGATGAAATATACTGATTTTAATGTATGGATGTCCATGTTCTATTCGAAGTTAAGGATAGATTAGTGGGTGTGGGCCAGCTGGCAGACTTCTTGTGCAATGATGCGGGCGGAGTCCTTAAAAGCCAGGTTGGCAATGTTGCAGCTCAGTTTCTTCAGGGTAGCCGGCTGTTGTACGGTGAGGACGGCCAGCGGCAGAAGTTTCTGCACCGCTTCACTGTCTTTAACGTAGAGGGCGGCTTCTTTGTTCACCAGTGCCAGGGCGTTTTTGGTCTGATGGTCTTCGGCTACGTTGGGCGACGGTACCAGGATGACTGGCTTTTGCAGCAGGCAGAACTCCGAAATGGAGCCGGCACCTGCACGACTGATGACCAGGTCGGCGGCCCGGTAGGCAGTGGCCATATCGGCAATGAAGTCAGTGGCATAGAGCATGGGCAGGGCTCCGACAGCTGCGATGGCCGCTTGCGCTTCGGCAAAGTAGAATTTGCCGGTCTGCCAAATGAACTGTACGCCCGAGTGGCGCAACTGGTCCAGTCCTTGCATGACGCATTGGTTGATGGTGCGTGCTCCCAGACTGCCGCCCACGATCAGCACTGTTTTTTTGGCGGGGTCGAGTCCGAAACTCCGGATGGCTTCCTCACGGCTGGCTGTAGTTTGGGTCAGTCCTTGACGGACCGGATTGCCCGTGAGGATGATTTTCTCTTGCGCGAAGAAGCGTTCCATTCCTTCATAAGCGACACAGATTTTCCGGGCCTTTTTGGCCAACAGTTTGTTGGTGACTCCTGCATACGAATTTTGTTCCTGAAGCAGGGTGGGGATTCCCATGTTCTGTGCCATCTTCAAGGTCGGTCCGCTGGCATAGCCCCCCACTCCTACGGCTACATCGGGACGGAAATCTTGGATGATACGTTTGGCCTTGCGCTGGCTTTTCAGGAGTTTGAACAGCACGCTGATGTTTTTCCACAAGTGGCTACGGTCGAAGCCAGCCACCGGCAGACCGATGATGTTGTAGCCGGCAGCCGGGACACGTTGCATTTCCATTCTGCCTTCAGCCCCTACAAAAAGGATTTCGGCATCCGGATGCATTTCTTTTATGGCGTTGGCAATGGAGATGGCCGGGAAAATATGCCCCCCGGTCCCTCCACCGCTGATGATGATTCTAAGTTGATCTTTCATATCCTTTAGGAAAATTTTTGGTGCAAAGGTAGCAATAAACTGATAAACAAAGTGGTTTTTATCGTAATTTACGTTCTTTTTCACTCATGGTGTCTTCTGCAGACACCGTTTGCTGCATATCGGATATCGGTTCAGGAACCGTTGCGCCGGTATTTTGTGCCAGTTGGGTGGCGGCACTCTGCAACCAGGCGATGGCCGTTTCCTTGGTCTGTTGTTGGCGTTCGGCTTCCTCGGCTTCTTGTTGTGCCTGGACTTCTTTGACATGCCGGCTGACGCTGAGTAGGATGCCGATGTAGGCACAATTGATCAGGGTGGAGGTTCCTCCTTTGCTGATGAGGGGCAGTGGCTGTCCCGTGACGGGCATGATGCCCACCGCCACCAGCATGTTGAACATGGCCTGCATGACCAGCAGAATGCCGATACCCATGACCAGAAAGGCATAATAGGGCCGGTCACAGTTGCGGGCAATTTTGCCGATGCGCATCAGCAGCAGAATATACAGCAATGCGACGACTCCGCCACCCAGCAGTCCCAGCTCTTCGATGATGATGGCATAAATAAAGTCCGAAAAAGCCTGCGACAGGAAGTCGCGCTGAACGCTGTTGCCCGGCCCTTTTCCTAAAATATGGCTGGTGGCAATGGCAATGTTGGCGTGGGCTACCTGTGCGTCGTTGTCGATGTCGAACTTGGCAGGAGGGATTTCTTTGGTGTCCAGATGGCTGTTGATACGGTTCTGCCAGGTGGTCATGCGGTGCAGGCCGATGGTGTCCCACGCTTTGGCGGGCACATATTTGATGGTGGTCACTGCCAGCAGCAATGCACCGATACCGATGGCACTCAGCGTCAGCATCTGTTTCAGCGGTGTCCGGCCGATGAACATCATCAAGTAGATGCTGGCGGTCAGCAGTACGGCGGTCGACAGGTTCTCCACCCCTATCAGTAGGATGGTGGGGATACTGACAATCATAATCCATTTCAGTGCCCGTTTGTCGGCATCCCGGTCCTCCTGCTGGAACAGCGAGAGGATGCGCGCCACCACAATGATGTTGGCCATTTTGGCCACTTCCGAAGGTTGGAACTGAAACACTCCCAAGTCAATCCATCGGCTGGCCCCGTTGATGGCCGACATGCCCAGCACGATGGCCAGCAACAACCATGCGATGGGGAGCAGGATGACGCCGACCTTGAAGACACGGCACGGAATGTTGTGGATAATCCAGACGATAAAGGTACCTACCAGCAGGAGCACAAGGTGGTTGGTGATGGGACCCCAGTGGTCACCGCTTTTGTAGGTCAGCGTACTGGAGGCACTGAACACCTCTATGACGGAAATCATGCAGAGCATCAAGAAGATAATCCAAATCACCTTGTCTCCTTTCAAAAAGTTCTTTAGTAGGTCCATGTCTTTTGGGGGATTTACAGGTTTCTTACGCACGCCTTGAACTGGTCGCCTCGGTCTTCGTAGCTTTTGAAAAGGTCGAAGCTGGCACAGCAGGGGCTGAGCAATACGGTCTCGCCTTTTTGGGCCATTTCATAGGCAGCCTGCACACAGTCTGCCATGCTTTGGACATCTCTGATGGGAAGTCCGAAGCCATCGAAGAAAGCGTGTAGTTTTTCGTTGTGCAGTCCCATGAAGATGAGGCCGGAGCATTTCTCCTTGACCAACTGGGCAATCTCATTGTAGTCGTTGCCCTTGTCCTTGCCTCCCAAAATCAGGATGGTCTTGGTGGTCATGCTCTGCAGGGCGTACCAGCAGGAGTTGACATTGGTGGCTTTGGAGTCATTGATATACTCCACTCCTTTTACCCGCGCCACTTTTTCCAGCCGGTGTTCCACTCCTTTGAAGTCGCCCAGTGCTTCGCGGATGCATTCTTTTTTCACGCCGGCAATATTGGCCGAGATGCCGGCCGCCATTGAGTTGAACAGATTGTGTGTACCGGTCAAGGCCAGTTCTTCCTGCTCCATGTTGAAGGCAATCGGTTCGGTGAAATAGATGCGGTTTTCCTCGGTAAAGGCGGCCAGGCCTTGTTCTTTGCGGGCGGCAAACGGATAGTAGTGGCCGTGAATGCCGTATTTGTGCAGCTCGTGCTGGATGATGGGGTCGTCGTTCCAGAAGATAAAGGCATCGTTGTCCGTCTGGTTCTGGATGATGCGGAATTTGGCATCCACATAGTTCTGCATCTTGTGCTCGTAGCGGTCCAGATGGTCGGGGGTGATGTTCATCAGTACGGCGATGTCGGCATGGAAGTTGTACATGTTGTCCAACTGGAAGCTGCTCAACTCGATGATATAGTAATCATGGTTGCATTCGGCCACCTGATAGGCCAGGCTTTTCCCGATGTTGCCGGCCAGCCCCACGTTGAGTCCGGCCTTCTTGAAGATATGGTAAATCAGCGAGGTCGTAGTGGTCTTGCCGTTGCTGCCGGTGATGCAGACCATCTTGGCGGTGGTGTATCTGCCTGCAAACTCAATTTCCGAGATGACAGGGATGCCCCTGTCTTTCACTTGGCGGATGATAGGCGCATCGTTGGGGATGCCCGGACTCTTGATGACCTCGTCTGCGTTGAGAATCAGCTCTTCTGTATGTCTGCCTTCTTCCCACCGGATGCCTCTCTCGTCCAGCATCTGCTTGTAATGGTCCTTGATGTGCGACATGTCTGATACAAACGTATCAAATCCTTTCTTCTGTGCCAGAACGGCTGCTCCCGCACCGCTTTCTCCGGCTCCTAAAATGACAATTCTTGCCATGGTTTCTCCTTATATATTATCAGTAATTATCGTATCTTTAATGTAATGATGGTGATGGCTGCCAGAACAATGGTGACTATCCAGAAACGGACAGTGATCTTTGACTCATGGAAGACGCTCGACGGACCTGTAATCAGGTAGCTGCATTCGGGGTCCAGCTGTGCGAAGGTGGTCCGGAAATGGTCATGGATGGGGGTCCGCTTGAAGATGCGTTGCTTGATGCCCTTCTTTTTCCCTTTCTGGAAATATTTCACCTGTAAGATGACCGAGAGGTTCTCTGCCAGGAACACTCCGCAAAGAATGGGGATAAGCAGCTCCTTGTGGATGATGATGGCCAGCACGGCGATGATGCCGCCGATGGTCAGGCTGCCGGTATCGCCCATGAAGACCTGGGCCGGGAAGGCGTTGTACCACAGAAAGCCGATCAGTGCCCCAATCAGGGCACAGATGAAGATGACCAGCTCTTCACTCCCCGGTATGTACATGATGTTCAGATAGCTGGCATATTCGATGTGGCTGGACACATAGGCCAGGATGCCGAGGGTCACCCCGATAATGGCCGAGTTGCCCGCCGCCATGCCGTCCATCCCATCGTTCAGGTTCGCTCCGTTAGAAACGGCCGTGACGACAAAGATGGTCACCAGGACAAAGACTATCCAGCCGGCGCTTTTCGCATGGTCGCCCAGAAAGCCCACGAAATCGGCGTAATCCAGGTTGTTGTTCTTGAAGAACGGGATGGTGGTCTTGGTCGATTTCTCGTCCTGGGCCTTATGGATGACATTGACAACCTCTCCGTTCTGCTGTATCTCGACGTTCTCTCGGATCACGACAGACGGGCTCAGGTACAGGGTGAGCCCTACGATCAGCCCTAACCCTACTTGTCCGATGATCTTGAACTTGCCGTGGAGTCCTTCCTTGTCTTTGCGGAATACTTTGATGTAGTCATCCAGAAAGCCTAAGGTGCCCAGCCACACGGTGGTGACCAGCATCAGTATCATGTAGACATTCTCCAGCTTGCCTAACAACAGGCAGGGAATCAGGATGGCGATGATAATGATGACTCCTCCCATCGTAGGGACTCCCACTTTGCCTACGTTGAAAGGGTCAATGGAGGCGTCACGCTGGGTTTCCGTAATCTGTTTCCGTTTGAGCAGGCGGATGAAGTATTCTCCGAAGATTGCCGAGATCAGCAATGACAGGATAATGGCCATCAACGAACGGAACGATACGTAGCCGAACATCCGCGCTCCTGGAAAGTCAAATTTTGTCAGATAGTCAAACAGGTAATAAAACATGGGTATGTATCAGTTTTCAGTTTCAAAAATAGAGCGCACCACTTCCTTGTCGTCAAAGTGATGCTTGACCCCTTTCACATCTTGGTAGTTCTCATGTCCTTTGCCGGCAATCAGCAGGACATCTCCGGGTTGTGCCAGCATGCAGGCGGTGCGGATGGCTTCTTTACGGTCGACGATAGCGATGACTTTGCGCGACGCTTCCTTGTCCAGTCCGGCCAGCATGTCGTCGATGATGTCTTGCGGTTCCTCAAAACGCGGATTGTCGGAGGTGATGACCACCTTGTCGCTCAGCCGTGCCGACTCCTGTGCCATGATGGGGCGTTTGCCTTTGTCACGGTTTCCGCCGGCTCCTACCACCGTAATGACACTGCCTTGGTCGCGCAGCACTTCGCGGATGGTAGTCAGTACGTTGACCAATGCGTCGGGGGTGTGTGCGTAATCGACGATGGCGGTGTAGCCTTTCGGAGAACGAAGGGCGTCAAACCGTCCGTTCACTGGGCGCAAGGTGCTGAGGGCCAGCAGCACCTCGTCGGGCTCTTTGCCCAGCAGGCAGGCGGCACCATAGACAGCCAGCAGGTTGGAGGCATTGAACCGTCCGATGAACTGGACGTTCACTTCCTTGTTGTTGATGTCGAGCAACATTCCCTCAAAACTGTCTTCCAGCACTTTCCCTTTAAAGTCACACAGGGTGCGTAGCGAGTAGGTAGCCACTTTGGCCTTGGTGTTCTGTGTCATGACCAGACCGTTTCTGTCATCGGCATTGGTCAGTGCGAACGCATCCTTGGGCAGGCTGTCGAAAAACGCTTTTTTGGCTTTCAGGTAGTTTTCGAATGTCTTGTGGTAATCCAAATGGTCGCGGGTAAGGTTGGTGAAGATACCGCCGGCAAATTTCAGACCGCCGATGCGCTTTTGGTCAATCGAATGTGAGCTGACCTCCATGAACGCAAATTTGCAGCCTTCATCGGCCATCCGTCCCAGCAGCCGGTTCAAGGTGATAGGGTCGGGGGTGGTGTGTTCGGTCGGGAGGACTTCATCGTCAATATAGTTGCAGACAGTGGAAATCAGGCCCACCTTGTAACCGAACCGGCGGAACATCTTATATAATAAGGTAGCGATAGTGGTCTTTCCGTTGGTGCCGGTCACTCCGACCAAATCCAGTTTGGCGGTGGGATTCCCATAGAAGGTAGTGGCCAGTTTGCCTACGGCATCTTCTGTATCAGGAGTCAGGATATACGTGATGTCTGCCTGTATCTCGTTCGGCATTGTCTCGCATACGATGGCTGTGGCACCCTGGTCAATCGCCTTTCCGATGAAGGCATGGCCGTCAGCCTGTGTTCCTTTGACTGCGACAAACAGGCCGCCTTTCTGTACGCGGCGGGAATCCATCTGGATGTCCGTGATGTCCTTGTCTGTCGTTCCGCTGATACTTTCGGTACGTATCGCTTTCAGGAGTTCTATTAGTTTCATATCGTCAGTTAATTAAGTGTTATTACAATGGTTTGTCCCCGATGCAGGGGGATGCCCGGCGACAGGCTTTGGGTTTTGACTTGTCCCACCCCTTTCATCCGCACCTTCAATCCGTTTTTCTCTAACAGATAGACCGCGTCTTTGGCCCCCATGCCGATGACGCTGGGCACCAGTTTGGTAGGCGGTGGTGTGGTCTTCAGCTCTGCATAAGTGTCCGTGTGGTGGGCTCTGCCCCATACCGGCTGGTTGGAAACCGGAATCGTCTTGCTGTTGCTGTTCACGTCCAAGTGCCGCAAGACGAGGGCCGCCTCACCTATATCTCCGTTTTTGATGTCAGGAATCAGCACAGAGGTAGAGTCTTTGGCGTGCTTCAGGTCGAAGAACAGGTGTTTGGCATACACACGTTCGGCAATCCGGCTGAACACGCTGCCTGCCTGAAGTCCGCCCGAGGCCGGACCATGAGGGATATGAATCTGGACGATGCAGCTGTATTTCGGGTTTTCGGAAGGAAAGTAACCGCAGAAGCTGACCAGATAGCTGACGCCTCCCGACTTGTAGCCGGCTTTTCCTTGTGAGATTTGAGCGGTTCCCGTCTTGCCGGATACGCTGAACTGGCTGCTGCCGGCAGGTTTGGCCAGTCCTTGCGAAACGACCTTGCGGAGGATGGTGCGAATCATGGTCAGGGTCGTGTCCGAACAGATTTTGGGGTTGACCACCTCGGTAGGGAACTCTTCCAGGATTTCTCCATTCTTGGCAATGGCCTTGACGAACTTCGGCTTCACCATCGTGCCGTTGTTGGCGATGGCATTGTAGAAGTTCAGGATGTAGATGGGCGGTACTTGTGTCTCGTAGCCGATGCTCATCCACGGCAGTGAGGTGCGCGAGAAATTCTTGCGCTCTTTCGGGCCAAGGATGCGTGGGCTCGCTTCTCCCACAAATCCGAGGTGCAGCGGGGTGTCGATGCTCATGCGGCGCAGGCCGTCCACAAAACG
The DNA here is from genome assembly GCA_945833835.1 of uncultured Bacteroides sp. Classification (GTDB taxonomy): domain Bacteria; phylum Bacteroidota; class Bacteroidia; order Bacteroidales; family Bacteroidaceae; genus Phocaeicola. The sequence continues at coordinate 41,416 of CAMAFR010000014.1, read as the reverse complement.
TTGCGGGTTGTCTTTGTAGAACTTGTCGATGATGGCCGACACACCCACGTTCGAGGATACTTCGAGAATGCGTGTCACGTCAATCTTGCCGTATCCGCCGTGGTGCCAGTTCCAGTCTTTCATCCAGCTGCCATACATATACATTTGTCCGTTGCCCGTGTCTACCTCATAGTCGGGGGTGATGTGTTTGTCTTCCATGGCCACCATGATGGAGGCGGTCTTGAAGGTGGAGCCCGGTTCCATCAGGTTGCTGACCGATGCGTTGCGCATCTCGTAATAATTGCCATCGCCGGCCCGCTGCATGTTGACGTTGGCTTTTACATTACCTGTGCCCACTTCCATGACCACAGCCACTCCTGCCACGGCGTTCAGCCGTTTCAGTTGGTCGGTCAACGCCTTTTCGGCGATGTCCTGCATGTCCACATCGATGGTGGTGATGATGTCACATCCGTCCACGGCAGGTTTGTCCACAATGTTGAGGTATTTGTTCATGACTTTCTGCCGGTGCGTGATGCCGTCTTGTCCTTTCAAAATGGAGTCGTACGTCAGCTCCAGGCCGTTCTTGGCTCCTTGTGCCATGTCGGGATACATGTCACCCAGTGTTCGCATGGCAAGTGAGCCGAACGGTTTTTTGCGTTGGTTGAAGGCCAGTTCGTGGAATCCTCCCTTGTATTTGGACAGGTTGAAGACAGGGAGCCGCTTGGCTTCCTTGTATTCGATGTAGGAGATGCGTTTCGGGTAAATCAGGAAATTCCGGCTTTTGCTTTTGCGGCCGTTCAGCAAGTGCCGGCGGAACTCCTGCACGCTCTTGTCCGGGAAAATGGCATGGAGCCCTTCGCAGATTTCCGTCAGGTGATTCATGAGCATGGTGTCTTTTTTCACGCCGCCGGCTTTGAAGTCCATATAGATTTTGTATTCCGGCAGGCTGCTGGCCATCAGTTTGCCGTCGGCAGAAATGATGTTGCCTCGTGTGGGGTGTACGATGACGTTCTCTTTGACGAAGCGGTCGGCCACTTCTTTCCAGTATTGCCGTTCGGCAAACATGACGAAAGCGGCCTTCACGATAATGGCGATGGCAACGAGTGCCATGACCAAAACGATGAACGTATAGCGTAACATGATGTTTTTCTGTCCGGGTATCATGGTCAGTTGTCTTTAATCAGGTAAGGAGGCGTGGCGGCTGTTTCCAGCGAGCTTTCTCCCTCGTTGGTGGCAATGTATTCTTCGATGCGCGACTGGCGGCTTTTCTCGGTCAGTTCCGACGAGATGGTCAGTGCGTCATATTTGATGTCAATCAGTTCCTTCTTCAGCCGGTCTATCTCGATGAGCTCCATCTGGCAGGAGTAGCGGTTGTCAATATAGAGAATGGTCATGATGACAATCAGGATGAGCAGGTTGGCTTGCCTTCTCAGGAAGTCATGGGCCAGAAAGTCCCCTCCCAGTATGCTTCTGAACGTGATGGGGGAGTCGCCGGAGCTTTTGGATGCCTTTTTTCTATTCTCTTCCATGGTTTCTTTTATTTCTTTTCTGCGATTCTCAGTTTGGCGCTGCGTGAGCGGGGGTTGCGTTCTTGTTCGTCGTTGCCGGGCAGGATGACCTTGTTGTTGACCAGGCGGAACGGCGACAAGACGTTGCCGTAGAAGTCACTTTCCGCCTTGCCTTCTATGTTGCCGGTTTTCATGATGTTTTTCACCATCCGGTCTTCCAGCGAGTGGTAGGTGATGACGGCCAGTCGTCCTCCCGGTTTCAAGGCGTTGGTGGCGGCATACAGCATTTCCTTCAAGGCTTCCATTTCCTGGTTGACCTCGATGCGGAGGGCCTGGAAGGCTTTGGCCAGCTCCTTCTTCTCGCGTTCCCGTCCGAACAGCGGCCTCACCACTTCGAGGAAATCCTCGATGGTGGTTATTTTTCGTTGTGCCCGAGCCTTGGCCAGGACGGCTGCCAGCTTCCGGCTGTTTTTCAGCTCTCCATACAGGTAGAAAAGGTTGGCCAGCCGTTCTTCGTCGTAGGTGTTGACGATGTCGGCAGCTGTGATGCCGGCACGCTGGTTCATGCGCATGTCCAGCCGGCCATCGAAACGGAAAGAGAATCCCCGTTCGGCGTCGTCGAAATGATGGGAGGAGACTCCCAGATCGGCCAGGATGGCATCCACCTGCTCTATTCCATAATAGCGCAGGAAATTGTGCAGATAACGGAAATTGCTTCTGACGAAAGTGAACCGGGGGTCATCGAGGGCGTTCTTTTCAGCGTCTGCGTCCTGGTCGAAACTGAGCAGGCGGCTGTCTTTGTCCATTCTGCGCAGGATTTCTCTGGAGTGTCCTCCCCCTCCGAAGGTAACGTCTACATAGATGCCGCCCGGTTGGAGGTGCATGCCATCGATGCTTTCTGCCAGCAGCACGGGGGTGTGATAAGTCTGTTCCGTTTCGTTCATATAAGCCTTGTCTGGTTGCGTTATTACCTTATTATTATTTTGAGCGGTAAAAGTACACAATAATCACCAATCTTCTGGTCGCTTTTTCAAAAAGTTATCAACAGGTAGGCTGTTTTTGGAGGGTTTCAGCAAAAGTTACGGATTTTGCACACTGCGGCGATGATTTGTGCATTTTGTACCGTTCTTTATCACATTTGTGTGGTCGATTATTCGTTTATCTTTCATTTTTTTTGTATTACATGAGTGAGATTGAAAAAGATAGCTTACATTTGCAATGAAAAGTAGTATAAAAATGTCTGATAATTCGTATTTTTTAATAGATATTGACAGGATTCTGAAGCAGAAAGCCGGTGGAAAGGCTCGTTTTATTCCGCGTTTTCTGGTGTCCTATCTCAAGCGGATTGTGCATCAGGAGGAGCTGAACGGTTTTCTTCGCCGGGTGTCCGATAAGAAGGGTGTCGATTTTCTGGAGGAGTGCATGACTTTTCTCGACGCACGTCTGGATGTGCGGGGATTGGAGAACCTGCCTTCCGAGGGGTTGTGTACCTTTGTCTCCAATCATCCGTTGGGCGGGCAGGACGGCGTTTCGTTAGGCTACCTGCTGGGCAAACATTATGGGGGGAAAGTGAAATACCTCGTCAATGACCTGTTGATGAACTTGAGCGGCTTGGCTCCTTTGTGTATCCCTATCAACAAGACGGGTGCCCAGTCGCGCGATTTCCCCCGGATGGTAGAGGCCGGATTCCGGTCGGACAATCATATTATCATGTTCCCTGCAGGACTGTGTTCGCGCCGGCAGCACGGTGTCATCAAGGATCTGCCGTGGAAAAAGACGTTTATCACCAAGAGCGTGGAGACCCATCGGTGGGTGGTGCCCATTCATTTTGAAGGAAGGAACTCCGATTTCTTCTATAACCTTGCCAATTTGTGCAAACGATTGGGTATCAAGTTTAACATTGCCATGCTCTATCTGGCGGATGAAATGTTGAAGAACCGGCACAAGACGTTCCGGGTGACCATCGGCCAACCATTGCCGTGGGAGATGTTCGACCGTTCCAAGACACCTGCCGAATGGGCGGATTACGTGCGGGAATTGGTGTATGCCATGTAAAATAGAAATTATTTGAACAAGATATGGAAGAGATTATAGCACCGGTTGATAGGGATCTGTTGAAATCAGAACTCACAGCCGACAAGCGTCTGCGGACAACCAACAAGAGTAATAATGAGATTTATATCATTGATTGGAAGAATGCGCCGAATGTGTTGAAGGAAATCGGACGGTTGCGCGAGATTGCTTTTCGTGCGGCCGGTGGCGGCACCGGCAAGTCGATGGACCTGGACGAGTATGATTTGATGGAGCATCCTTACCAGCAGCTGATTGTATGGAATCCGGAGGCAGAGGAGATTCTGGGAGGCTATCGTTATCTGTACGGTGATGAAGTGGAGTTTGACAACGAGGGGCGGCCGGTGCTGGCCACAGCACACATGTTCAACTTCTCCGAGAAGTTCCTGAAAGAATATCTTCCGATGACGGTCGAGTTGGGGCGTTCGTTTGTGACGCTTGAGTACCAGTCTACCCGTGCCGGGTCCAAGGGGCTGTTCGCGCTTGATAATCTGTGGGACGGATTGGGCGCACTGACGGTCATCAAGCCCACGATGAAATATTTTTTCGGCAAGATGACCATGTACCCCAGCTACCACCGGTTGGGCCGTGACATGATTCTGTATTTCCTGAACAAGCATTTCTCGGACAAGGATGCGCTCATCACACCCCTGCATCCGTTGCAGATAGAGGCCGATGCCTCTGTGCTCAAACAGCTGTTTTGCCACGATACCTTCAAGGAGGACTACAAGGTGCTCAATACCGAAGTCCGTAAGCTGGGGTACAATATCCCGCCGTTGGTCAATGCCTACATGGGTTTGTCGCCCACCATGCGTATGTTCGGCACGGCCATTAACGATGGCTTCGGCGATGTGGAGGAGACCGGCATCCTCATCGCGGTGGACGAGATTCTGGAGCAGAAACGGGTGCGGCATATCGAGTCGTTCGTGAAGGAGCATCCCGAAGCGCTCCGGCTGACTTCAGGGGCCAATCCTGTCTTTTCCAAGGAAAAGCAGGCGTAAGGCGGGCGTGCGAGGGCGGACTTATACGGCAGGCAGGCTGTTCCCGTTGATTTTGCGGTAGAGATCGAGCGCATAGACATCGGTCATACCCGAAATGTAGTCGAGGACAGCTTGTATTTTGCCGAAAAGGGTGGGTGCCTGCATCTCGTATTGTTCCGATACGCGGTTGATGAGCAATTGTGAATAGGCTTTGTCGGGGTAGCGCACCGCCTCAATCATCAGGTCCATCAACGTGGTGATGACGCGATAGCCGGCCAGCTCGATGTCGAGCACATCTTTGGTGCAATAGATGGTGTTTTGTGCCGTTTGCGCGCAGTTCTGGTAGGCGGTCCGTGGGATGTCTGGCAGGTGTCGGACCAGCGGTCCTTCGAATGTCCCGGCCAGGATGGCCTCTTCCTGTTCCACAAACACGTCGGTACAGGCCTTGACCAGCACGCCAATGGCCGATGAGCGCAGGTAGGCTATCTGTTCGTTCGTGTCGGTCACCATGTTACAGATGGAGCGTACCCGTGGCCGCCGTTCTTCCGGCAGGAATGCCAGCAGCAGCTCCTTGGTGGTTTCGGCGGTCAGTATCTTGAGTTTGCAGGCGTCTTCGAGGTCCATCAGCTGGTAGCAGATGTCGTCTGCCGCCTCTACTAAGAAGACCAGCGGATGGCGGGCGTAGCGCAGGGGCTCGTGATCCGAGCTCAGGCGTTTCATGCCGAGGTCTTCGGCGATGGTCACAAAGTCTTTTTCCTCACTTTTGAAGAATCCGAATTTTTGTTTCTTTCCTGCCACGGCCGACGAGAAAGGATATTTCACCACCGCGGCCAGTGTGGAGTAGGTCATGACGAACCCTCCTGGCCTTCGTCCCCTGAACTGGTGGGTCAGCAGTCGGAATGCGTTGGCATTCCCCTCAAAGTGGGTCAGGTCGTTCCATTCGTCCGGGTGCAGCAGGGGGCGCAAGGCCAGTCCGTTGCCTTCCGAGAAATAGGTGCCGATGGCTTTCTCCCCGGCGTGGCCGAAAGGCGGGTTGCCCAGGTCGTGGGCCAGGCAGGCCGCCGAGACGATGGCACCCGCCTCGTGGATGTGCGAGTCGTTCAGGTCAGGATGCTTTTGTAGGAGGCGTGCGGCGGCCTCGTTGCCCAACGAACGTCCCACGCAAGAGACCTCTAAGCTGTGTGTCAGTCGGTTGTGGACAAAGATGCTGCCTGGCAGCGGGAATACCTGTGTCTTGTTCTGGAGCCGCCGGAACGGTGCCGAGAAAATCAGCCGGTCATAATCACGTTGGAATTCAGTCCGGTCCTCCTTCCGGGTCTCGTGCAGGTTTTCCAGACCGAAGCGTTTGTTGGAGATAAGTTGTTTCCAGTTCATAGTCTGAATGTTTGTGCAAAGATACGGCAAGAATCCTTTAAAAATTGATAAAGACGCTGTTATTTCAACGGAATGTAGTACTTTCGTACCTCAAAATAAACAGAATATGGAAGTTAAAGTCATCAACCGGTCCCGGCATCCGTTGCCGCAATATGCCACGTCGCTCTCAGCGGGCATGGATTTGCGTGCCTGTCTGGAGGCACCGGTCACTCTGAAGCCCCTGCAACGTTGTCTGATACCTACCGGATTATACATCGCCTTGCCCGAAGGATACGAGGCGCAGATTCGCCCCCGTAGCGGACTGGCTTTGAAGAAAGGGCTGACGTTGCTCAATGCGCCGGGTACGGTCGATGCGGACTATCGGGGAGAGATAGGAGTGATTCTCGTGAATCTTTCCGATCAGGAAGTGACGGTCGAGGATGGGGAGCGCATTGCCCAAATGGTCATTGCCCGTTATGAGCACACGGCGTGGCAGCCGGTGGAAGTGCTGGAGGATACGCTCCGTGGGGCAGGAGGTTTCGGACATACCGGGGTGAAATGATAGGTTAGCAAACGTATGATAGGGATGAAAGGTATAAGAATGGTCGGACTGCTGGGGCTGTTGGTCGTGACTTTGGCGGCCTGTGGTTCGGCAGGCAAGACCCTGTCCAGCCATGACTCTGCGGCTGAAAAGGAACAGCCGGTCCTGGCGCCCGAAGCACAGCGGCGCTTGGACTATTATTATCTGGAGGCCATGCGGCAGAAACTGAAAGGGAATTATTCGGCGGCTTTTGCGCTGCTGAACCATTGTCTGGAGATGCAGCCCCGGTCGGGGGCCGTGCTCTACGAGCTTTTCCACTTTTACCGGGTGTTGGGGTGGGAGGCCAAGTGCGAGGAGGTGCTGAAACAGGCGGTCGGCAGCAACAGGGACAATTTCTGGTACAAGCAGATGCTTGCCACACACTACCAGCAGAAGCGGGATATCCCGAAGGCCATTGCCGTTTATGAGGATATGGCCACACAATTTCCGGCGCGGTTGGAGCCGTTGTTGTCACTGACGGAACTCTACACCCAGACCCACAGCTATGAGCGGGTAATTGCTACCCTGAACCGGCTGGAAGAGCTGGACGGCAAATCGGAGCAGCTCAGCATGGAGAAGTTCCGGATGTACTTGCTGTCGGACCAACGGGAGCAGGCCTTCCATGAAATAGAGAGCCTGTCTCGGGAATATCCTTACGACATGCGTTACAAGACCATTCTCGGAGATGTCTATATGGAGAATGGTGAGCCCGATGAGGCGTACCGCACCTACAGCCAGATTCTGCAAGAGGTGCCCGGCTATGCGCCGGCATTGCTGTCTATGGCCAATTATTACCAGAAGACGGGGAATGACAGTCTGTATCGCCGGCAGCTCGATGTGGTGCTGCTCAATGAGCATGTGGAGACAACGGCCAAACTGGACATCTTGCGCCAGTTCATCGCCAAGTCCATGGCAGAACAGTCGGACAGTACGGAGATTATCCGATTGTTCGACCGTGTGCTGGAGCGTCCCCAGCCCAATGCGGATGTGGCTATGCTTTACTCGCAATACTTGCTGAGCAAACAGATGGAAAAGCAGTCGGTGCCGGTCTTGGAGAAAGTGTTGCAGATAGACCCCGAGAACAAGCCCGCGCGGTTGCAGTTGCTGAGTTTTGCCATCCGTGACAACCGGTTGGAGGATGTCATCAAGATAGCGGCTCCTGCCACGGAGTATCATCCCGAGACACTGGAGTTCTATTATTACCTCGGTCTGGCCTATTACTTGAAAGAAGATGCCGCCAATGCGTTGGCCGTCTTCCAAAAAGGGGTGCGGCAGATCCAGCCTTCCAGCGACAAGGCGGTGGCGTCTGATTTCTATGCCATCCTGGGCGATGTCTACCATTCGGTGGGGCAATCGGCAGAGGCCTATGCCGCTTATGATTCCTCGTTGGTGTACAACCCCGACAACATTGCCACACTCAACAACTATGCCTATTATCTGTCGGTGGAACGCACCCGCTTGGACAAGGCCGAAGAAATGAGCTACCGCACCGTGAAGGCCGAGCCGGACAACGCCACCTATCTGGATACCTATGCCTGGATTCTGTTCGAGAAAGGCCGGTACACGGAGGCACGCATCTATATCGACCAGGCCATGAGGAACGGTGGGGAGGCCAGTCAGGTGGTGGTCGAGCATTGTGGAGACATTTATTACCACGTGGGGGATGTGGAGAAGGCGGTAGGCTACTGGCGGCAGGCCGAAGGCATCCAGCCCAATAAGGAGGCAGGAGAGGCACCGCGTCCCGAAGCCGAAGTGAAACGGCTGAAGCAGAAAGTGAAATGGAAGAAATACATTAAATAGTAATGAGGAAGATGCGGGAAAACAGGAAAATCGGGCGTCATCTGTTGCTGGCACTTGTGCTGGTGTTGATGAGTGCTTGTGGTACCAGCCGGAAAGCGGCCGAGACGACGATGGTGGCCGGACTGACCGGTACGGATTATTTGGAGCAGGTCATACGGCTGGCGCCGGTCTGGCAGTCGGTCAGCGGCAAAGTGGCGCTCCAGCTCGACAGGGGGACACAAGGCACCGCGCGTGTCAATGCCACCTTGCGCTTGAAGCGGGATGCCTCCATCCAGCTTTCCGTAGCTCCTTTGTTGGGCATTGAGGTGGCACGTTTGGAAATCAGTCCCGATGGGTTGCTGTTGCTCGACCGTCTGCACAAGCAGTATGTACGCCTGGGCTTTGCCGAATTGAGCCGCTTGTCACGTACCGATATAGACTATCATGTTTTGCAAAGCCTGTTCCTGAACGAGCTTTTCTTGCCGGGCAAGAGCCGGCTCTCACCGGCCGATGCCGGTGCTTTCCACATACAGGTATTGCCCGATTGTGCGCTGTTGCAGGCACGTCAGGGCAGGCAGCTGGAGTACCGTTTCCAGACCTCGGTGACCCGTCCGCAGCTGTTGCGGAGCGATGTCGCCTTGCGGAACACTCCCTACGGGCTGCGATGGTCTTATTCGGATTTTGAGGAACTGGACGGGAGAAGTTTCCCGCACCACATGTTGCTGGAGGTGCAGGGCAGTTCGTCCCCGCTCTCGTTGGACATGAAGTTGTCCCGCTTGTCGGTCGGCGGTGATTGGGAAGCCCGCACCGAGATTCCTTCCCGTTACCGGGAAATGTCATTGGAAGATGTCTTAAAACTCTTGATGAAAAAATGAAACGTATCGTTTGTCTGTCTTTGCTGTTAGTAGGGTTGGCTGTGCCGCTTTGTTCGCAGACCACTCCGAAGATACGCGAACTCGAGAAGCGGCAGACCGAGTTGCGCCGTCAGATTTCAGAGTCGGAAACGCTGTTGCGCTCCACCAAGAAAGACGTGAAGAGCCAGTTGTCTAATCTGGCCTTGCTGTCCGGACAGATAGACGAGCGTAAGAAATACCTTTCCTCCGTGCGCAACGATGTGCAGACCGTGCAGCGGGAAATCCAGACGGTGGAAAAAGAGCTGCATCGTTTGCAGAAAGAGCTGGCTGCGGCCCGGCAGCGGTATGACCAATCGGTCAACTACATGTATCGGAACCGTTCCGTCCAGGAAAAGCTGTTGTTCATCTTCTCGGCCGACAATCTGAGCCAGATGTACCGCCGCTTGCGGTACGTCCGTCAATATGCCGATTATCAGCGGAACCAAGGGGAGAGGGTGGAGCGCAAGCAGCAGCAGGTGCGCGACAAACGGAGCCAGTTGGTGGAGGCACGCAAGGCGAAAGAGCGTCTGATGGGCGAGGTGCAGCAGGCGGCCGTCAAATTGGAGGAACAGGAGAAAGAGAAAAAAGAGCTGCTCACGTCTTTGCAGAAGAAGCAGAAAGGCATCCAGTCCGAACTGAACCGCCAGCGGAAGGATGCCGATCGGCTGAACAGTGAGATAGACCGCCTGATTGCCGTTGAGATAGAGAAGTCACGTAAGCGGGCAGAGGCGGAACGCCGCCGGAAGGCCGAAGAGGCCCGTAAGGCTGCCGAAGCCGCTAAGGCGGCAGGCCAGAAAGCCCCGGAAACGGATGCATTGGCCGGTACGGCCACATCCACGAAAATGGAAACGTACAAGGTGGACTCGGAAGACCGGCGGTTGTCTGCGGTCTTCGAGCAGAATAAAGGCCGGCTGCCTGTTCCGGTCACCGGCCCTTATGTGATTGTCGGCCATTATGGCCAATATCAGGTGCAGGGGTTGCGTCACGTGCGTTTGGACAACAAGGGCATCGACATCAAGGGCAAAGACGGCGCGATGGCGCGTTGCATCTTCGACGGCGAGGTGTCGGCCATTTTCCAGTACAACGGGCTGTCCAATGTGCTGGTGCGTCATGGCAGTTATATCTCGGTCTATTGTAACCTGTCCCACGTACAGGTCCGTAAAGGCAGCCAGCTCCAGGCGCGTGACATCATCGGTCAGATACATGCCGATGCGGAGGGAAATGCGGTGTTGCATTTCCAGCTCCGCAAGGAGACCGTGAAGCTCAATCCCGAAGGATGGATTAAGCGGTAATCCGTTCAGCTGCGCGACACTTCCAGCCCGGTCGCGCTCAAGGCCATGTCCACAAAGCGTGCCCGTTCGTTCGGCCGGTGTTCGTTCAGAGTCTTGCGGATACGGGCCGCCGCCGCTTCGTCCTTGGCGGCCATGTACAGGTATCCGCCGCCGCCGGCTCCGGGCAGTTTGTATCCCAGACAGTAATCGTCAATCAGGCCGATGATGCGCTGCACTTCCGCCGGATTGGTGCCGCTGTCTAACGACTGGTTCTGTTGCCAGGTCCGTCTGATCAGGGTCGCCATCTCTTCATACTGGTTCCGTTGGATGGCGTCGTACATGTCCAACGTATGTTGTTTCATTTGTCGCAGCCGTTCCAGCTGTTCGGTATTGTTCAGGAACATGCCTTTCACGATTTCTGCCAGGATGCCTTTGGCCGTACGGGTCAGTCCGGTATAGTACAGCAAGTGGCAGCCCTTATAGTCGGTGTCCGTAAACAGGCGTTCCGGCAGCCAGCGCACCAACGGTGTCTGCTGCCATCCCGGTGTGGTCTGGAGCAGTTTGATGCCCGGCAGGATGCCTCCAAACTGGTCTTGCCACCCGCCGCCCGTCGTGAGCAGCTGCTCCAGCATCAAGGTCTGTTTCCCTATTTCCATTTTGTCCCAGCCCAGTCCGCAGAAGTCATTGACGGCTCCCAGCATGGTGGCTGCCAGAATGGAGCTGGTGCCCAGTCCGGAACCGGCCGGTATGGCCGAGAGCAGGGTGACTTCCAGCCCGGCTCCGAACGCCTGCAGTTGGGCTTCCAGCGAGGCGTACCGTTCACCGCAGAAGGCCGGATGGAAGCCGGCCAGCACCAGAGCGGCTTTCGGGATGGAGAACGGCGAGCCTACCACGTTGAAGTGGTACAGCTCTTCGTACGTCCGCACCGTTTCCATGGCACCCATGTCAATGGAGCGCATCACGATGTGTGGCTCCCGGCAGGGTTTTACATAGACCTGTAAGGGCGGTTGTCCGTTGAGGGTAATGGCCAGGTTCAGCACGTTGCCTCCCTCGTTCAGGCAGAAGGGCGGGGTGTCTGTCCATCCGCCGGCGATGTCGATGCGCACCGGACTTCTGCCCCATACTATCTGGTCGGCATAGACCGACAGGCGGGGTACGGGACGCTGGCGGTTCGGCAGGCAAAGCCCTTCGCGCATGAGGCGGAAGGCCTGCTGTTCGGCCTGCCGGGAGGCGTCTGTCCTTCCCTGTAGCTCGGCGGTGCGCGAGCGGAACATGGCATCGGCAATGCGGGTCATGAGCGGCGCCTCGGCTGCCTCCACAGGTGGGGGCAGGGGGAGATGGTGGTGGGCAAACGCTTCGGCGGCTTCCTGCAGGTTCAGCTGGTAGAACACGCTTTGGCGGTAATTGTGCGCCAAGGCCACCCAGTTGCCGTCGCGGAATTGCCGGCGTTGGTCGGTCAGTCGGATCAGGTTGGCATACGTGGAGATCTCATCGGCCGACAGCTTGCGGGCCTGCTGCCAGATGGCGGCACCTTCCGGGGCGGCCGATGCGTCTATCATCCAGGCCAAGACCGTCCCCAGTTGTGCGATGCCCTCGCAGACCGGGAAGATGCGGGCTGCCTGCAGGTCGTGGTTCCCCTCAATGGCGCGGCTGTCCAGTCCGTGGCCGGCCAGCCATTCGGTGACAGGGATGCCCAGGTAGCTGACGGCTGCATTGTCCAATGCTCCTTTGAAAGTGTCATTGAATCCGTATGGGCGGGCCACGTAAGCCGTGTCCCCGATAGGAGCCACATCGACACAGATGCCCGCCGGGACATTCAGGGTCCAGTCGTTGACGGGCACCCCGGTGATGATGTTTTGGTGATGGAGGGTCCAATGACGGCCAATGTGGCTGTTCTCTACCCACAGCTCGGAATTGTCCGGACAGAGGGGGATGTGGATGTCTGCATTCTGGGTGAACATGGCCGGATGCGGCTTCACCTTATTTAAAGTGATGGCCCGTTGGTCCTTCACCAGATTCTGAACGGCCAGGGTCGATGAAATCATCTCACGGCTCGTGCCGTAATGGTAGAATTCTCCACCCGGCAGGGGAAGGATGGCCACACTCAGCCGGTTGATCTCCGCATCCTGGTGTTGGGGGTGTTCGCCCAGTGACGGGCCGAATTCTGAATACAGATCATAGTAAGTGATGTCTGTGCCGTCGGTCGACCGTTCCAACAGGAGTTCTACGGCACGGTCGCTGAGCAGCCACACCCCGATGTCCATCATGAACAGATGGGTCTGCATCAGCTGGCCCAGCGTTTCCACACTGGGTTTCTGCAGCATATAGTCCAGCCGGTCGGGCGTATGCCGGTCCATGACGAAGACACCGTGGTTCTTGGCCAGTGCCGGGTCTACCCACAGACCGTAGCAGATGACATCGGCGGCAGGAATCGGTTGCAACGGTTCGGCTGCCCGTAGCAGGATGTCGCCGCTCACAATCATGGTGTGCAGGTGCTCGGGAGCCTGCTGCATGATTTGCTCATACAGCGGCAGCTGCAGCGACAGCAGGTGCTGCGTCAGCCGTTGCCCGCGTCCCCAGCGGTACACGGGGATGGGGGTCAGTATCTTGCCCGAGGGGGCATAGGCCGGCAGCCGGCGGCTTTGTCCGCCGGCGTGGAGCAGGATGCGTTTCTCGCGTCCCAGCCAGGCGGCGGTGTCGGCGGCTCCTTCGGCTGCCTGGCAGGCCTTGAGCAGCCAGGCGGTGCCGCCGCCGGACCCCAGTTTCTTACCTACGGGGTCGTTCGTGCAGAACCATTCTTTCGGGTCGGCCTGTTCGATGGTATGAAAACAGCCCACCAGGTTCGGGGGCAATGACAAGAGCTTTTTCATGGACGGGTCGTTTCTTCCGGCTGTGCCTCAGCCTCTTCGGGTTTTTTCTTGAATTGTGCCACAAAGTCCGCCCCGAACAGGATCCAGGCGGCGGCTCCCATAGCGGCCAGGAAAGCGAACGCAAGGGCCACCACCTTCTTGCTGGTGCTCGACGGGTAGAGGGGGACGCTGGCCGGTTCCAGTACGGAGAATACCGGTTTCGCTTCCTGTATCTTGGCCCGTGCCAGCTGGAGCTGTTGCGCTACCTGCGAGTACACTTGGAAGGCCAGGTTCATGTCGTTCTGCAGCCGTTCCTGTTCGCTCATCACGGTCTGGAGCACCAAGCTGCGGTTCATGTCCATATAGCGGGCATATTTGCTTTGGGCTTCGTAGTATTCCGCTTGCCGTGCCTTGTACAGTTCCTCTAAGTAGACACAGTCCTCTTTTGCCTTGGCGATGCGGTAATTGATGATATACTGCTGCAGCTTGCTCACCACCGAGTCGGCCACAATGGCGGTCACTTTCGGGTCTTGCAGCGTGGCAGAGAGCGTAATCATGCTGGTCTTCTTGTCTACGCTGGCCGTGATGCATTTCTTCAAGGTTTCTACTTGGCGGCTTTCGTCTTCGGTCAGCTCAAACGGGTTGCGTGTGGCGGCTTTCTCTTCTTCCTTGCCCACAATCAGCTCCTTGACGCCGCCAATCACGGCTCCCGGTACTCCCAGCACGTAGCCCCACCACGGCTTGCGCTGCTGCTCCAGATAGCCCACTAAGGTCGTGTCGATTGCCGTTTTCTCGTTCTGCACCCGTATGTCGAACAGTTCCAGAATGAAGGGGGTAGAGGCCACAATGTCGCTCGACAGGGTGGCGTTCAGTGCGTCCGGGCTGCTGTTCATGCTGGTGCCCAGGAACGAGGAGGCCAGACTGGCCAATCCGCCACCGCCGCTTTTGGCACCGCTCATTTCCGGTGCCAAAGTGACGGTCACGGTGTATTGTTTGGGCATGCCCAGGGCGATGAGGATACCGAAGACCAGTCCGTAGGCTGCGGCCTTGTAGAGGAGTTTGCGCTTGTCCACCAGTTTGTGCAGCAGTTCCATCAGGTCTATTTCTTCCTCTTCTTCTTCCCATTCGTAGAAGTCGGGGTCAAAGTCTTCCGGGCGTTGGCTATGTCTTTTGTCTTTTTCCATACGGTTGCTTATTTTACAAGGTTAGTGATGGTGGCCACCATGGTCGCCAAAGAGGCGAACGACGAGGCGTAGCCCATGATGTTGTTCATGACGTTCGGGCGGTGCCGCTTGTTGGGCACGATGATTTCGCAGCCGGGCTCTATCTGTTTGCTGCCGTTGCCTTTCACCTCGGCAATCTGTCCGTTCATGTAGACGATGAACTTCTTGTTCTTCTTTGCGTTCTGGCTGTAGCCGCCCGCCTGGCTCAGGTAGTATTTCACCCCTTTCCCGGCGTTGTACGAAACGGTGTTGTCCATCATCACGGCACCGCTGATTTTCACGGTGCTCACGTAAGCGGGCACATTGATGATGTCGCCTTCACGCAACACGATGTCATCGTCACCTCCGGGGTTCTGCAGGGCTTTCTCCAAATCGATGCCGACGGTGAACGTGGTCTTGACCTCCAGATCGAGCGAGTCCACGGCTCCTTGCCCCAATTCCTTGCGCATCATGTCCAGCACGTCCTTCATCCGTTCCAGTTCTTCCGTGTTGGCCTTGCGCGTCAGCTTGGCACCGCGGATGTAGGCATAGCCGGTGGCTCCGCCGGCCTTGGCCAGCAGCTCGCTGAGGCGTTCGTTCTTGTTGGTCAGGGCATAGGTGCCTTCGTAGAGCACTTCCCCTTCGATTTTCACGTTCTGTTGGGCTTGGTAGGCCGGGCTGCGGCGCACATAGATCTGGTCGTAGGGGTGGAGCACGAAACCCGGTTCCCCTTCCACCACAAAGTTGTCTTTCAGGGCGAAAGAGAACATCTGTCCCGTCTCACGTCCCACAGAGGTGCCTTTCGGGTCCACAATGCGGCGTGACACGTCCACCCTGACGGTAGAGGCGGCATCCAGCAGGCCGCCGGCACCGATGATGACGTCTTCCAGGGTCATGTTGTCGGCGTAGGGGTATTCGCCCGGCCGGGCCACCTGTCCGAAGACCTCCACCGTGCCCATGTCGGTCAGGTCGTGGATGCTCGGTATGTACAGCACGTCGTTGCGTTGCAGCGGAATGTCGGGCACACTGCCTTCCATCACTCCCTTGATGTTGACCTGCTTCACTTCACGCGTGCGGTTCTCGCGCAGGCGGTACAGCACGGCACGTCCGGTGAAGGCATCCGCCATCAGTCCTTCCGCCTTTTCCACCAGGGCACGTACGGTATTGATTTTTCCGTTCAGTTCATAGATGCCGGGACGGTAGACGGCCCCCCGTATTTCCAGCCGGTTGGCAAAACGGTCCAGTATGGCTTCTACAGTCACCTCGTCTCCGTCTTTCATCTGGAAGACGCTGTAATCCACCTTATCCACCGTGTTCACCTGATATTCCGTGCCGTTTTGGCGGATGACCTGCACGTTGCCCGTATAGGCGTCGCTGGCAAAGCCGCCGGCATATTTCAACAAAGTGGCCACCGACTCGTTGGTGCGCAGCTCGTATTTCATCGGGCGTTTCACATTGCCCTTCACCTGCACAATGGCTTCGTAGGCCGGCACGATGATGACGTCCCCTTCGTCCAGCCGGATGTCGTCTTGTGTCCGGCCTTTCATGATGAAGTCGTACACGTCCACCGTAGCGACGGTCTTGCCGCCCCGTGCCACCTGTACGTTGCGGAGGCTACCGATGTCGCTCACTCCGCCGGCACTGTACAGGGCATGGAAGACGGTCGAGAAGCTGCTCAGCGTGTAGGTGCCTGGTTGCAGCACCTCGCCCATCACGTTGACCTGTATGGTGCGGCTGTTGCCCAGTGTCACCCGTATCTGGTTGCTCTGGTCGGCATAGATTTTCGAAAGTTCGCTCTTCAAGAGGTTCTCGGCGCCGCTCACGGTCAGTCCGTTCAGGCTGATGGGCCCCATGTCGGGAATGTTGATGGCCCCGTCGGGCGAGATGGTTTCCCGGATGGTGTTCTGGCTGGCTCCCCAGATGTCGATGATTACCTCGTCGCCGGGTCCCAAGCGGTAGTTCGGCGGGGTGGCCAGGTTGATGTTCGGTTCGAATGTCAGGTTCTCCGAATTGAAGATCTCACGTCCGAACACCTCGTTTTCCCGCTTCTCCTTCTTCTCTTTCTGCTTGTTCTTGGTCAGCAGCAGGTAGTCGCGCAGCGAGATGAGCGTGTCGCGTAAGATTGTGTCTTCTTCCAGAGTGAGCAGTTCTTCTTCGGGGGTCCGTTTCAGATAGGCGTCCCGCGTGCTGTACAGGTCACCCTCGCGCAGCTGTTTTGCCTGGTCCTTGTCCTTCAGGTCGGTCTTTTTGTTGCGCATCCGTGAGGCACTGCTTTCCGCAAACGGGTCGGTAGTGCCCGAGGAGGATTTCTGTTGCTTCTCGTAGAGGGCTTTCACCCGCAGGGCCTGCTCTTTGCTGACTCCTCTCAAGGTCAGTTCCTTGATGATGGTGTTCTGGTCCTTGCCTGCTTTCGTCGCCTGTTTGGTGTATTCCAGCACTTGCTGGTCGGTCATGCCGCTTTGGGCGGCCGCAGGCATTGCCAACAGTTGGAAAAAAAGAGTGGCGATAAAGAGTAACTTCTTCATGCTGTTTTGCTTCTTTTTAAAGATTGATAGTTATTCGGAGATTTGGAATTTCGTGTGCAAAGATACGACACTTTTACGGTACGGCAAAACGATTGACACTGTAAAAACAGGTGGAAGGCAGGAATATTCCCAAACAGGCGTGCCTGCCGTGCTCCGGCGGCATGCACGGTGGTGTCTACAGCCGTCCGCTGCATCAAAACAGTGTCGAAATGAACCGAGTATCAAGAATGTAGGGGGAATTGTAGGTGCCCGAAAATTGGAGGGAAAGCTGCCTTGGTGTACTTTTGTCCCATCAAAAACACAACACAGTGGCACGCATCGACAGACACAGGATAAGACACGGCAAGACACAGACACACACATCAAACACAAAAGTCTATATAATAGTAGTGACAGACACAGGATAGAACATGAACGGCTACTCGTGTAGCCTCCTTTTTGGGGGAAGTGTACCGATAGGAAAGCGATGAACCGCCGGCAGGCCCGGAGGCTTCTTGCCCCTGTCGGTACGCTTTGTATAGGGCCTGCCCTTCCGTTCCAGCTCTTGGAAGACCGTTCATTTTGTCTTCTAAACCTTATTATACATGTCTTTTCTATATGTTTTAGCGGTTAAAATAAGATTTTTGATATTTATTTCTGCTTTTTCTTGTAAAACTGTTGCATATATGAAATCTTATACATACTTTTGCTGCCGTTAACAAAACATCGGAGCCTGACGGTAGTCGGGGTCTTGCCGGTGTGACAGGAAAAGAGCAACAAATAACAACTAATAAGAAATAAATTATGAATGCAGCTAAAGTTTTGGAAGATCTGAAGAGAAGATTTCCGAATGAACCTGAGTATCATCAGGCAGTAGAAGAGGTATTGGGTACTATCGAAGAAGAATACAACAAACATCCTGAATTTGATAAAGTCAACCTCATTGAGCGTCTTTGCATCCCCGACCGGGTGTACCAGTTCCGTGTGACGTGGATGGACGACAAGGGCAACATCCAGACCAACATGGGTTACCGGGTGCAGCACAACAATGCCATTGGCCCGTACAAAGGCGGTATCCGTTTCCACAGCTCGGTCAACTTGGGTATCCTGAAGTTCCTGGCTTTTGAGCAGACCTTCAAGAACTCACTGACCACTCTCCCGATGGGTGGCGGCAAAGGTGGTTCCGACTTCTCTCCGCGTGGCAAGTCCAATGCCGAAGTGATGCGTTTCTGCCAGGCCTTCATGCTGGAGTTGTGGCGTCATATCGGTCCCGATGTGGACGTGCCTGCCGGCGATATCGGTGTCGGTGGCCGTGAGGTAGGCTTCATGTTCGGTATGTATAAGAAGCTGACCCGTGAGTTCAGCGGTGTGCTCACCGGTAAGGGACGCGAATTTGGTGGCTCGTTGGTTCGCCCGGAAGCCACGGGGTATGGCAACGTCTACTTCCTGATGGAGATGCTGAAGACCAAGGGAATGGACCTGAAGGGCAAGACCGTCTTGATTTCCGGTTCGGGCAATGTGGCCCAGTACACGGCCGAAAAGGTGCTTCAGCTGGGTGGCAAGGTGCTCACCATGAGCGATTCGGACGGTTATGTGTATGACCCCGAAGGCATTGACCGCGAGAAACTGGACTACATCATGGAGCTCAAGAACCTCTACCGCGGACGTATCCGCGAATATGCAGAGCAGTATCCGGGCGTGAAGTATGTCGAGGGCCAGAAGCCTTGGAACGAAAAGGCCGACATCGCTCTTCCGTCTGCCACACAGAATGAAATCAACGGCGATGCCGCGCGTGCCTTGGTGGCCAATGGCGTGATTGCCGTGAGCGAAGGTGCCAACATGCCTTCTACTCCCGAAGCCATCCGTGTCTTCCAGGAAGCCAAGATTCTCTATGCTCCGGGCAAGGCCGCCAATGCCGGTGGTGTGTCGGTTTCCGGTCTGGAAATGACCCAGAACTCCGAACGTCTTTCTTGGAGTGCCGAGGAAGTGGACCAGAAACTCCATTCCATCATGGAGAATATCCACGAGAACTGCGTGAAGTACGGCACAGAACCCGACGGGTACGTCAACTACGTGAAGGGTGCCAACGTGGCAGGTTTCATGAAGGTGGCCAATGCCATGATGGCTCAGGGCATCGTCTGATGCCTCCTCTTTAGCTCAGTGAAGCAACTGCAATAAGGTTAATAACCTTGCGGCAGTAAGGTTATTAATCTTACAGCTGCAAGGTTATTAACCTTATTGGCTTTTTGACAGTAGCTGTTGGAGGGGGATATCCAGACAGGCCGTTGTCGCCACTGATTGTCAAAAAGAATCTGAGCGTATTTGTGCCTTTGTGTGTGATATTTTGTATCTTTGTTCCCTCACTACAATGATAGTATGATATGAAACACTTACGATGGACGCTTTTCCCGACAGCTCTCTGGCTCTGCTTGCTTGCTTCCTGTCGGCAGACGGACGGGCAGGAGCAGGCCGAGATGATGGGCTACCGGATCTTTGTCCGCCACGTTGCCGATTCCTTGTCCGCACACCCCGCAGGGGTGGTGGACGAGGCTTTGGCCCGGATGACTCGCACGACCGACAGTACCGTCTATTACCACTACGTGGCGTTGGTGGCGAAAGCATATTCCTACGCCCTCCGTGCCGATTCGGCCGGGGTGTACCTCGACCGTCTCAAGGCTTATTGCGACCGGGCTGCCGGGCAGCCGTCCACGGCCGACCTCCTGTCCGACTACTACAACGTGTGGGGCAACATCCATGTGCGGCAGGGCAGGCTTCCCGAAAGCACCGCCGAGTTTCATCGGGCGTTCGACTGCCGGCGCAACGGCAGCCACCGGCGTGCGTTGCCCGAGATTGCCCTCAACCTGGCCGACATCTATGTGCGGCAGGGCGACTATGTGCAGGGCACCCGCTGGTACCGCACCGCCTTGGCGTATTGCGACTCGCTGTCGGTGCCCGAAGAAGAACGTTTCCCGGCCTATTATGGCATGGGGCAGGTCTATATGGAGCTGCGCGACTATCCCCAGTGCGACTATTATTACGGACGGGCCGCCGCGCACTACGACCGTATGCGCGTCTTCGAGCAGCTCGTCTACCTCAACAACCGGGGCAATTCCTATTATTACCGCGAAGACTATCCCACCGCCCTGGGGTATTTCCAACGTTCGCTGGCACTGGCCGCACAATACCCCTCCATGACGTTCGACCGCCATCTGGCGGAAATCAATCTGGGCGAGACCTATCTGCTCATGGGGAAGGCCGACTCCGCGGCCTGGTTCCTGAACCGGTGCCGTCCGTTCTTCGAGGAGATGGGGCACGCCACCGCCCTCTATTATATCGACACGCAGCTGATAGAGCTGGCGGTCAAGGAGAAAGAATATGCGTTGGCGGCACGCCTGCTGCGCGAGGCTTCTTCGTCCGAAGGCGTGGAGCCCAACATGGTGTCTATCCGCAACCGGGTGTTGCAGCATTACTATGCCGAGACCGGGCAGTTCAAGGAGGCCTATCACTACCAGGCCATGAACCGGCGGATGGATGACTCCATCCGTAACGAACGGGTACGGATGCGCATCGCAGACATGGATGCCCGCTATCAGCAGGACTCCACGCTGCTGGCCCAGCGCCTCGCCATCCGGCAGGCCAATGACAGTCTGGAGGATTTGCACGACACCATTTACCTCTGGGTGCTGGCCTGCCTGCTGCTGGCCGTCGTCTTCCTTTATTATTATAACAACAACAAGCGCAAGCAGGCCATCACCCAGCTCCAGCACCGGCAGCAGATACGGGCGTTGCGCATCGAGAATCTCCGGCATTGCATCTCGCCCCACTTCATCTTCAATGTGCTGAACCATGAGTTCCGTCATTACACCGACGAAGAGGCGAAGAACATGCGTGCCCTCATCAAGCTGATGCGCACCAACCTGGAGCTGGCGCAGGAGGCGGGCATCCCCTTGGCACAGGAGCTGGACTTTGTCACGACCTATGTGGAGCTCATGCAGCGTTCGTTGCAGCACCCGGTCTGCTTTCATCTGCAGGTGGATTCCCGGGTCTGTCCGTCTGCCGTGCTCGTTCCGTCCGCGTGCATCCAGATACCGGTGGAGAACGCCCTGAAACATGCCCTGGCCGTCAAGAAGGGAGAGAAACACCTGTGGGTCGATGTCGGGATTGACAAGGGGCAGGATGTGCGCATCTCCATTTACGACAACGGCGGCGGCTGTCAGTGTCACAGCCGGCAAGACAGTATGGGGATAGGGATGCGGGTCATCTTCCAGACCATCCAGCTCCTGAACGATGTCAACCGGCATCCCATCCGCATTGAGGTGGCCGACAAGGAGTGTCCTACCGGCGAGATGGGCTACCACCTGACGCTGGTCATCCCCGAAGGCTTTGTGTTCTGACCGCTTCCTGCCGGAGGGGGAGGGTCACTAAAAATGACCGGATAGCAACATTCTTTGTGCAGATAACTTCCTTATCGTGCCAGATAGTGCCTTTTCGGACAAACGCCGTTTGTACATCTACTGCCGGAAGGTTATATTTGTACACAAAAAGGACCTCAAGTGGCTTATATATAGAATGATGGAACAAAACTATAAGGCGGTCATTATTGACGATGACGCAAGTGCCGCCGACCATCTGTTGATGGCATTGCAGAAGTATCCGTTCATCTCGGTCGAGAACCTGTCGCGCACCGCTGCGGCCGGAAAGCGGTACATAGAGAAAATCCAGCCCGACTTGTTGTTTCTCGACATCGAGCTGCCCGACATCAACGGGACGGAGTTCCTGGAACTGCTCAAGGAGGCGGTGGACTGGGAGATGCAGGTCGTGTTCTTCACGGCCTACGACAAGTACATGCTCCATGCCATCCGCCAGTCGGCTTTCGACTATCTGCTCAAACCCATCGAACCCGACGAGCTGGACAAGGTGATACAGCGGTTCCTCCAGCTGCGCGAGGAGCGGCTGCTGCCGCATCCCATAGTGCCGCCTGCGCTGCGTTATGAGGCCGGGGAGCAGTGCGGCACATCGTTCATGGTGTCCACGCCTACCAACGACATCTTCGTGCTGCATCCGATGGACATCGGCTTCTTCCAGTACAACTCCGAGCGGAAGCTGTGGGAAATCATCCTCAAAGACCGCCCGTCCATCCTGATGAAGAAAAGCACGAACGCCGGGAACATCAAGGCATACGCCCCCTATTTCGTACAGATCAACCAGTCGTACATTTTGAATATCAAGTACCTGGTCATGCTCCAGAACAACCGTTGCGTGCTCTACCCGCCCTTCGACGGATACACCGACCTGGTGGTGACCCGCAAGTACCGGAAGGATCTGATGGACTGCTTTTTCCAGCTGTGATTATTTTCGTCAGTTTAGTGCCCTTTTTCTGCTGTTTGTCCCCTGTTGGTGACGTTATGCGCCGAAATACATGAATATGCACTTTGCGGGACGGAAGTTATTTCCTATTTTTGCAATATCTCTCTGTCACTATTATATATAGTACCTTTGGCCAGAATTTCTTGTTCGAAAGAAGTTCTGGCTGCTTTTTAGGGGCTTGGCGAAGCCCGTTGTTCTGAGGAAAAACGCCACTTCTAAAGAAAAGGCGAATAATAGATAAAACAGACCTTGCCCAAGTAATAGATTATCAGTTACTTTGCAACGTGAAAAAACGGATTAGATTTATAAATCAATGAAAAAAACAATCAAACTACTTTATGGGATGCTGGCACTGGGATGGTTGGCCACATCCTGTTCATCAGGAAACAATGAAGTCGAGGAAGTGGCGAAAGTCGGTTCTGGAACCATAGCCCTCACCGTTGCGGCAGAGGATGCCTTTGCCAACGGTGCACGTGCCGTGGACGAGACTCCTTATAAGAACGTCAACAACTATACCGTACAGATTCTTCAGGGAGATACCAAGGTGAAAGAGTTCAAGTACGGCGAGAAAGCCGATACCTACGAACTGAGTAACGGCAACTATACCCTGGTCGCCTTCTATGGCACGGAGAGCATCTGCTCGCGCACCGGTTTTTATGTGACCGGCTCATCGGCCTTCTCCATCAACGGCAATACCCAGAATGTGACGGTGAGCTGCGCCCCTACTTGTGGCAGGATGGCAGTCAACTTCGACACCAAGATGGCCGACTATTTTGAGAACTACTATGTGGCTTACGAGACTGCGGCCATCAAGGAGGCCGGTGCCTCTGCCGTGTGGGGAAAAGACGACACGGACCCCTGGTACCTCCGGCTGAATGCCGCCGGAGAAGTGGTGAAGGCCACCGTGAACTATACGCTCAAGAGCACTGGCAAGACCTACCAGATACTGAAGGAGTATGCCATGAAGCCCAACCAGGCCTGGACACTCAATGTGGTGCCCAACGTCATCGAGGGCAAGCTCATCCTGACCATCACCATCGATGAGTCTACTGACGACAAGCCCATCGACATTGAGGTGCCGTCCGACTGGATTTGATACGCTTTCTCTATACCTTATATATATATTTAGATTATAGAACAACATGAAACGCTTAAAGATAATGACCCTGTCCGCACTGGCTATGGCAGCGCTGTGCGGCTGTGAAATGAAAGAAGAGTTGTGGAACTCTGACAAGTCCGAGAACGGGGAGCTCCGTCTGGGTCTTGAACTGAAGCTGCCTGCCTCGCAGAACAACGCCCGTGCGGTGGGCGATGTGGCTACTGCCGACTATCCGGTCACCATCAAGGGAACCGTGACTTCTGCCACCGGGGGGACGACCGAGGTGGTGAGAGAATATGCCAAGGCCTCGGAGGTGCCGGCCAGCATCACCTTGCCGGTGGGCTCCTATACCGTCACGGCACACACGCCCGGCGAAATCAGCAAGCAGATGGACAACCCCTACTACGGTGGCAACACAGAGATGAAAATCACCAAAGGGGTCACCACCGAGTCTACCGTCACTTGCAAGATGCAGAACAGCCGCATCCAGATGCAGTATGGCACGGACTTCCGCAACAACTTCGCTACGTGGAACATCTCGGTAGACGACGGCAGCAGCAGTGCCATCACCTATTCCACGTCTGCCGAGGACCCTGCGGCCAAGTACTGGTATTTCGGTTCGGACGGGGTGACCATCATCACCGTGAACATCCGCGCCACTACCAAGACCGGCAACACCATCACGGAGAGCCGCCAGTTCAAGAAAGCCGACGCTGCCGAGAAGTATGACGATGTGAGCGACTTTTATGAAGGCGGTGATGCCATCGTCATCAACATGGGGGCGGTTGAGAACAATACCGGTACGGTGACCGGCATCAGCATCACCACCGCCATCACCTTCGAGAACTATACCGATCAGGTGGAAATCCCCACCTACGTGCAGGAAGAGACACTCAGCATCAGCGAGCCCGAAGGCAACAACTACCTCACGACGGGCGTGGACGTGACCGAGACAGCGGTACCGGCGAATGTGGCCCTCAACGTGGTGGCTACGGCGGGCCTGCAGAATGTCTTCCTGAAGGCGGAATCCACCCATGCCGATGCCACGGACTATTTCGCCATGTTGGGGTTGACCACCGGCGACGGTAAGGACCTGGCGGCTTCGTCTTCTTCCACCTTGGGCACCATCTTCCCCTTGCCCTCGGCAGGAGCCAACAGCTACACCTTCTCGCTCTCTGTATCGCTGCTCACCCAGCTGCGCAACTATACCGGTACGCACCGGATGACCTTGAAGGTGACAGATGCCAAAGGCAATACCGAAACTCGTACCCTCACGGTTCGTGTGGCCGGTAGTGGCGGCGAATCGGGCGGTGACGATGAGGCGGATAAGCCCAGCATGGTGTATGTGGATGCCAACAACAACGACTTGTTCGAACAGGGCATCACCTTCACTACCGAGGGACCGTATCCGACCGCACAGAATATTGACATCACAGCTCCCAAAGGAATCAAGAGCATGAAGGTGACCATTACATCCGGCAACGAAGGTTTTGCTGCAACGGTGGACGAATTCGGTTTTGTTGACCGTGAGCTGGTGGGCGATACGGTTCTGGCGAACTTGTTTACCAGATTGGGGTTGGCTATTTCTCTGCCGGAGGCCAATGCCACCAGCTATGTGTTCCCTATAGGCACGTTCTATAATATGATGGATATTTATGGACCTACTGACAGTGGAAAGTCGCACGTCTTTACCATCCTGTTAGAAGACAATGCCGGCAATGTGATTGACAAAGCGTTGAATGTAACTATATCAGAATAATGAACAGGAAGATGATACATATCTTATGGCTGTCGTTGCTCGTGGTGCTGGCCACGTCCTGCCAGAGCGATGACGTGAGCGAGGCAGTGGGTTACCTCCATGTGAACGTAGACACCAACTCACTCACCAATGCCCGCTCCATTGTGGAGAACTACGATGCCAAACGGCTGGCTGTGAAAATCATCAGCGAGCAGGGAGCGGTGGTGGAACAGACAGACAACTATACCACCGATTGGGGGGCTGGCAAGACCTTTACCTTGCCGGCAGGCACCTATACCATCCAGGCGGCATCTTACGGCTTCGACGGTGGTGAGTCGGGCTTTGACACACCTTATTACACCGGCAGCACCCAGATTGCTGTGAAGGACAAGACGGACGTGACCGCCAACCTGACCTGCACGCTGGCGAATGTCAAGGTGACGGTCAACTTCGACCAGTCCTTCAAGGATGCTTTTGCTGCCGCCAACGCTACGGTCAAGTCGGCACTGACGGGCATCACCCCGCTGACGTACACCATGTATGCCAATACCCGGCCGGGCTATTTCCCGGTAGGCAATCTGACCGCCACCGTGATGGTCATCAATAAGAGCGGTGCCTCCTTTACCAGCGATTATGACATCATCGACGTGAAGGCGCGCGACCATTACATCCTCAACTACAAGGTGGCCGATACCGGTAACGGAGCGGTGAAAGTGGAAGTGGACGATGCCGTGAAGACCTATACCTTCAGCTTCCCGGTATCTACCAAGGCCAGCACCTCGCTGGCTATGGGCAGTGTGGATCCCTGGACGACGGTGGCCTATGTGGACGGACGTATTGCCGCCGTCGAGGCCGGCAAGACGCTGGACGATGCCGCCATGACCTTCGAGTACCGCAAACAGTCGGAGTCGGCATGGACATCTACTGCCGCCACCAAGAGCGGAGATACATATCGGGCCACCCTCCGGAGCCTGAGCCCCGCAACAGACTATGTCTGCCGCATGGCCTACAACAAGGGGGACGATGCCTATGTCAGTGGCGAAATGTACTTCACGACCGATACGCAGAACAAGGTGCCTAATCTGAGTTTCGACGATTGGGTGAAGAGCGACAAGAATTATTATGCGAACGCCAGCACCGATGCCATGTTCTGGGACAGCGGTAACGGTGGTGCCAATACCCTTAGTGAAGTGAATCCCACCCGACCGGAAGAATCGGATGTCGTCAGTGGGAAGGCTGCCCGTTTGGGATCGGCCACTGCTGCCGGTCAGTTCGCCGCGGCCAGTCTGTTCACCGGACGTTTCAAGAGTGCTACACTGCGCCCATTAGGCGCAAAACTGGACTTTGGCCAACCGTTCACCGAGCGGCCTACGCAGCTGACCGGTTACTTCAAGTACAGCGCCGGTACTATCACGCATACCAAGAAGGACTTTATAGTGAAAGGGGAGAGCCGTGACAGTTGCTCCATTTATATTGCGCTGGCCGATTGGTCCGCTCCGTTTGCAGTGAGCACGGGGGATAATCAGTTTGTCAATCTGAACGATGCTTCCATCATCGCATACGGCGAACTGGCCAAGGAAAAGTCGTCGCCTGCTACGCCGATGAGCACTTACGAACGGTTTACCATCGACATCAAGTACCGCGATCTGACCCGCCGACCAACGTATATCCTGATTGTGTGCAGTGCCAGCAAGTACGGCGACTACTTCACCGGCAGTACCAGTAGCGTGCTTTACCTCGATGAGTTTGACTTGATCTACGGCGAACCTGTGAAGGAATGAACGATAACCCGGGGAGTGCCTCCCTGCCGGCTGGTAACGGCCGGCAGGGAGGCAGCCCCTCTCCCAATAACGATAGAATGAACAGAAAACTGAAATACCTCTTGGCGGGACTCGCCTTGACCCCCTGGCCCCTGATGGCACAGGTGAACCAGACCCCGCTTGCACCCCGGACAACGGTGGACCTCACAGTGACCGATGACGAACCCGTTTACTACGAGAAACCGAAGTCGGGCAGGGTGCAGCGCATCAACCGTGACATCATGAAAGCCACCTTCATCCCCAAGGGACAATGGATGGCGGGCGGTACCGTTTCTTATTCCGAGCACGACGAAGGCAACCTCAACTTCCTCGTGCTCAAAGACGTTGAAGGCCGTGGATATACCTTCAGTGTCAGTCCCTACGTGGGCTACTTTTTCAGCAACAACTGCGCCGCCGGCGTGCGCTTCACCTATAACCGCACGTACCTCGACATGAAGAACTTTGAAGTGAATTTGGGCGAGGACTTCAACATCAGCCTTGACAACCTCTACTGGTTGGAGCACAAATACGAGGTGGGCGGGTTCTTGCGCACCTATATGCCCATCGGGAGCGGCAACATCTTCGGTCTGTTCAACGAGGTGCGCCTCACCTACGGGTATAGTGCAGGCAAGAACTCCACCGGTTCGGGCACCGAGTATGACGGTACGTTCGAGAAATCGCACAACCTGCAGATAGGCTTCGCACCGGGACTGACGGCGTTCATTACTGACTGGTCGGCGGTGGAGGTGTCGGTCGGCGTAATGGGTTACAACTTCAAGTGGACGGACCAGGTGAGCAACCAGATAGAGACCGGCAAACGCCGTACCTCATCGGGGAACTTCAAGATTAACCTGTTCTCCATCAACATCGGGATGACCTTCTATTTATGATACCATTTATTTCTCTAAAACCAAAGCGAATGAAACGGCTAACTTTACATATCTTCTCCTTCCCCGGTCTGCTGTCAGCCTTGGGCTGCCTGCTGGTGTCGGCGTGCACCATCCGTAACGACATCCCTTATCCCATTGTGGAGGGGGCGATTGAGGCCATCGAGGTGGAAGGACAATGTGATGCCGATGGCAATGCCACGACCAAGGCGACCATCAGCAAGAATGACCGTAAGGCGACGCTGTATGTCGATGACACGGTAGACCTCAGCAACCTGCGCATCACGCGGCTGACGGTGAGCAACGAGGCGAAGATCCGTCCCGACAGCCTGCACAGCAAGGATGCTGGACGTTTCCCTACCGTGGGTTTCGAGTCGGCCGATGCCCTGACCGATGCCAATACGCGCATCGATTTCCGTACGCCGGCCACCTTCACCCTCCGTACCTATCAGGATTACGAGTGGAAGGTGTCTGTCACGCAGGTCATCAACCGCGATGTGCGCTTGGAAGGCCAGACCAGCATGGTAGCCGACCCTGTGAACTGCGTGGCCGTGGTCTACGTGACGGCAGACCAGCCCCTCAATGCCGTGAAGGTGGAGTCGTTCAAACTGGGCGGCCCGCACGGCAAGGTCTATCCCGACCCTACCGGACAGATTTATGACTTTACGACAGAGCGCGAGTTCCTCGTGACCCACGGCTGGGAGGAAGCCAGCCACAAATGGAAAGTGAACGTCTATCACCAGGTAGAGGGCAACACCTCGGCTGCCCTGACTGCCTTCGCCATGTCTACCCAGGCGCGGCTGACGGGCGAGGTGCAGAACGGCAAGCAGCCGGTGGTGGAATATAAGAAGGCAGGAGAGGCCGCCTGGACCGCCTTGCCCGAAACTGAGGTGGCGGTGGCCGGCACGTCTTATGCCGCTACCCTGAAAGGCCTGACACCGGGAGCCGACTACGAATGCCGGATGTCGGTAGACGGCAACGTGATGGGCGAACAGGCCTTCACGACCGCTGCCGCCCTGCCGCTGACGGACGCCTTGTTCGACAACTGGCACCAGGTGGAGAAGCTTTGGAATCCTTGGACAGCCGGCGGAACAGCCTTCTGGGACACCGGTAACCGTGGGGCCACTACCGTGGGCGACAGTAACTCTGTGCCTACCTCCGACGATACGTGTAACGGGTCGGGCATGGCGGCGGTGCTCGAATCCAAATGGATTGTCCTGAAGTTCGCTGCCGGTAACATCTTTACGGGCGACTACGTCAAGACGGTGGGCACCAACGGCGTGCTCAACTTCGGCCGCCCCTTCGAGTCGTTCCCCTCCAAGCTGCGGGTGAACTACAAATACACGTGCATGACCATCGACAAGGTCGGCGATGAGGCCTACGGGTACTTGAAAGGCCGTCCCGACTCCTGCCATATCTATATCGCCCTGACGGACTGGGACCAGCCGCGCGAGATACGTACCCGCCCCAGCGAGCGGCAGCTCTTCGACAAGGAGGACACGCACATCATCGCCTACGGCGAACTCATCCGGGGCGAGTCGGTTCCGGTCTGGACACGTGCGGACATCGAGCTGAACTACCGTGCTTACCGCCGACCGAAGTACATCCTCGTGGTGGCCTCGTCCAGCAAATATGGCGACTTCTTCACCGGCGGCGTGGGCAGCAAGATGTGGGTGGACAATTTTGAACTGATTTATGACTGATAAACAGAGCGTATGAACGTATTGAAAACATATATCACTGGGATGCTGACCGTCTTCTTCATGGCCGGATGCAGCAGCGACGAGCCCTCCGCCACCCGTACCGGATTTCTGCTGACCTTATCAGACGGGGTGGCCTGCGAGGTAGGGCGCACCGTGCCGGCAGATTTGGAGAAGCCGGCGGTCAGTCAGTTCCAGGTGCGCATCGTCAACCAGGCCACGCAAAGCACGGCCTACGAGGGGGCGTTCAAGGCAGAAGTGCCGGTGGCTTCGGGCACCTACACGCTCACGGCCAGTGCCGGTGAGAATCCGGTGCTCGACTGGGACCAGCCCTATTACTGGGGCACTGCCGATGCTACGGTAGACAACAGCCTGACGCCTGTCACCATCTCCTGCAAGGTGGCCAATGCCTTGCTGACGGTGACCTATGCCAATCCGGAGGAGTTCCAGACGCACTATACCGACTACAAGCTGCGCGTCAGTGTGGCGACGCGGTCGTTGGACATCGCTGACGGAGAGACCAGGAGTGCCTACTTCCAGGCCAATTCGGAGGTAAAGCTCACCTTCGTAGGCACGTTGAAGGAAACCGGTACAGAGGTCAGCCGCGAATTGCAGTGGCCGGAAGGTGTCACCCTCGCAGCCGGCACCCATACGCAGCTGAGCCTGACGGCCTCCATTCCGGCTTCCGGTGCCGTGGTGTCCATCAGCAAGGCCACGGTGACAGATGTCACCATCAGCCAGACCTTGCCCAACGAGTGGCTCCCGAAACCGAAGGTGGGCAACTTCAACGGAGGTGACTCCCGTTCCATCGACTATGTGGAGACTGCCGATGCCGTACCGGCACAGATTCCGCTGACAGCGGCTTCACCGATACAGGACATTCAGTTCAGTGTGGCGTTCAACGATGAGAACCTCTGTTCCTTGAATGGCGAGTACCGGCTCTCCACCATGACGGACGAACAGAAACAGGCCTTTGCCACGGCAGGAGTCACCTTGCCCGAGCTGGGCGGGACCGCCACTGCCTTCGACTTCACCCACCTCACGGCCTCCCTCTGGAGCAATGCCGGAGCCACGGTGACCAATACCATCAAGGTGAAGCTCTCCGCCAACGACCGCGAGAGCGACGAGCAGACCTTCACCATCCATACCCAAGGCCCCCAGTTCTCGGTAAGTGTCTATCCGGGCAATATCTGGACCAAAGAGTTTACAGTGAACGAGGTCGCTGTCACCAGTGGTGGCGAAGCGAAACTCAAGAATGGCATGGTTTATCAGTATAGTACGGATCAAAGCAATTGGAGCAATATCTCCAATGTTCGTCAGCAGACCAATTTGAATCCCAACGCTACGTATTATGTACGCAGCATCTATAGAGATGTGATACAGTCTAATATAGTCCAATTGAAGACCTATCCTGTTATTGATTTGGAAAATGGGGATATGGAAAGTTGGTGGGCGGAAGAACGTGGATATTATTATTTTGATCATAAATTGAGGGTTTATTATCCGTGGAGTGGCACATCTTTTTGGAATACAAATAATGATTATACAACTCGTTATAGAGATGCATCAACGCAGGCTTTTTCTACAGTTTATAAATATAACTCATTTCCTGCTGTTTCATATACAAAAACAGTTCATAGTGGAACTTGGGCTGCAGAATTGAGAAGTACTGCGGCGGGTAGAGGAAATATAGCAGGAAAAACATATACCTTCAATAAGGTTCCTGGGGAATTATTTTTAGGAGATATATCTATATCAGAATCTGGTGCAGCTACATCTCCCAATGATTCTTATACTCTTATTCCTGGAAGAACTTATGCTTCGCGGCCAACTGGTATATCATTTTATTATAATTATACACCTTATACAACAGATTATTGGTATGTATATTTGGCTTTATATGATGCATCTGATAATATTATCGCTGAGGGGTCAATGCAGAATGGAGAAGCTAAGGATACTTATGTGTTGAGTAATGTCTCTTTTGTGTATAAGGATGAATTTGTAACAGCATCACCAGTGAAATTATATATTTATTTTGCATCTTCAATTTATAGAGGTGATGATTTACCTTTTGGTACTGATAGATCTATAACTACTTGGTATGGTGATACTCAGACAACAGATAAAACTCGATACGGTAGTGTATTTAGAGTGGACGACATTTCATTAGTCTACGACAAGTAAAAACATATTTTGGAGGAAAAACATGAAACAAATCATCTGCTATATCATCGGACTTGGTTGCTTCATCCTGACTGCCTGTCAGCAGGAAGCAACCCCCGGGGCCGTAGGTTATTTGGAGATGGCTTCCCTCCGGAAGGCCATTGTCACCCAGACCACGGTCAACGCCAGAGCCGTGGGAGAGGTGGATGCCACCGAAACATGGTACATCAGCCTCACGAACGAGAATAATGAAAAGGTAGTGGCCGACCAAGAGGTCAATTCCGCTACCGGAAAGATAGAACTTCCAGCCGGCACGTACGCCGTTGAAATCAAGAACGCCTCCTATATGAATGGCGAGAGCAACCAGGCCAAATACTACCTTAGGCAAGAGGGCCTCGAAATCGTGGCGGGCAAAGTGACGTATCCGGCTTATACCGTCCCGATGGTGAATTTTGCCGTGACGCTGCGCCTTCCCGATGGGTTCGACACGTACTTCCAGGGGGCGGTGTTGCAGGTAAAAGCCCTCTATACCGGGGGCAAGAGTGCGGTCATCCTCAACGCCAATAATGGGGAGTCGGTCTATTTTGACAACGATGGCATTGATTATCTGGAGTGTGTCCTCGGTGCCTTGAACCAGGACAATGAGTCGGTCACTACGATGTGCACCGTGACCAATATCGAGCCGGCAAAGAACTACATCATCACCTATACCCTCCCCGAGAGCCTCAGTGATGCCTTCGTCATGCCCACCCTCCTTGCCATGGACCGGTGGCAGACACATAACTTGACTATCCTACAGGAAGAAACAATAGAATAATGCTGAAAAAGAAGAGTGTCAACATCTGGTTGTGTGCACTGCTCCTGCTGCTACACGCGGCAGGCTGTGCCGATATGGCCGACGGAGATTTGTCTGCCGGACAGGGACGACTGTCCGTGGGCGGGATGGAGCTTCGGGTAGAAGTGGACAATCTTCCTGCCACGCGCGCCGTTGCCGGCACCTATCCCGCACCTGAGGCGTCGGCTCTCACCTACACGCTGACCAACCAGGATACACAAGAAAGTACCCAACTGACGTATGACGAGTTGCTGGCCTCGCCCATGCTCGCTGTCGGCAGCTATACGCTGACGGCCACCTATGGGGCAGCGCAGATGGGGACGACTCCTTATTTATATCGAGAGTTTCCGTTCGTCATTCAGCCGCTCACAACCACTGCGCTGGGAAATCTCAGCATTCCGTTGGCTTGCGCCATGATCCGTCCCGAAGTGGACGACCTGCTGCCGCACTTTCAGGCCGGCTATACGTTGACGCTGACCGACAACACAGCCGGCAGCAGCCTCACGGTCAGCAACCAGACGGACTACTATGTGCCCATGGGGCATGACTATACCCTTACGCTGAGTGGCACCAACCAGCTGGGTGAGGCCAAGAACCTGACGAACAGCATCACGGGAGCTGCCGCCGCTACACGTTACCTCCTGCAATGCACAGCGGATCTGCCGGCCTTCACGCTGCCCGAGCAACCGGACTACAATGCCTGGAGCTATCATATTGACTTTACGCCGATGACGGCTGCCAACATCAGTTACGCAGCAGGTCTCAGCACCGATAAAATCCTCAACAACATGACCTACGAGGTTTCTGCTGATGGCGGAGCGAGCTGGCAGTCCTTTACCGGGACGAAGCTCAGCGGACTGAATCCCAACAGCACCTACAAGTTCCGTGCTCGCTTCGGTGCTGTCTACAGTACCAACCAGCCCAGCCTGACGACAGAAGGAGCAGAACCCGTTCCCAATGGTGACTTTGAGGATTTGGTTCAGACGATTAGTGTGTCGAAGATGCTGATGGGAGGGAAATATAAAATTGCACTAACATCGTACACTCCTTGGTGCTCATTTACAATAAGTGAGCCTATAGGATGGAATAGTATAAACAATATAACTTGTAACACTAATGCTTCTACTTTAAATACATGGTTCGTTATTCCCTCAACTTATGCTACAAATATTACTTCTACTGCACATTGTCCCCGTTATGGACTATCTTATAAGGAAAAAACGCCAACGGTATATAGTGGTTTAACAGCACAAAATAATAGCTATGCTGTTATTATAAGGAATGTAGCGTGGGATAATAATGGAACAACTCCTAGTTCAACGAGTTCATCAACTACCTATTATAACCAAACAATTCCAACTATAGCCAATCGCTCTGCTGGTCAGTTGTCCTTCGACGATGTTTTTAAATCACGACCGATTGCCATAAACGGTTATTTTAAATATGTTCGTGACTCACAAGACGCATCAGAGGAGGCAGTGGTGACTGTTACCCTTCTAAATGGAAATACGGAGATAGGTAAAGGGACAAGGACATTAGGTGATGCTACCTCTTATACTGCATTTTCGATACCTATTACCTATTCGATAGCCTATCAGAAAGCGACAAAGTTGATGATAATGATAACTTCTTCTAACCGTTCAGAGGGAAATATTAAAACGACAGATTATTTAGGAGAATATGAGGCTTGGTCTTATGGAGCAACTCTTACCATCGACAACCTGACATTCACATACGATTAACAACATAAAAAAATAAAGATAAGATGAAAAAAGTAACCATTCTGCTGCTCACGGCTCTAATGACAGCTTGCAGCAACAACACTGACAACGATCCCCAACCCGTAGAATACGGTACCATCTCTTTAGGCATCGGCAATGATGAATCTGTCACAGTTTCCCCACGTGCGGCAGCAACGGATGATGAATTGGCTGATTATACAATAAAAATATTGCAGAACAGTGAGCAAAAAAATACTTTCGTTTATAAAAATCGTCCCAACCCGATTACTGTTGCAGCAGGTGCAGGCTATGTCGTGGCAGCAGAAAGTTGCGATGAATATGCAGCCGAATCTGCCAATGAAAATTGGGGGCAGGCCCGTTATGCCGGAGCTTCTTCTTCTTTTGAGGTAAAAGCCAATCAAGACAATGTGGCCACTCTCACTTGCTCGATGGCCAATATGCAGGTCAGTGTGACATGGGATAGCTCCATTGCTAATACAGATAAGTTTACAGACTACAGCCTGACGATGCAAAAAAGCACCAATGCGAGTCGTACGTTGACGTTCAATAGCAGTACTACTGATAAATCGGCCTTTTTTAATGTGGAGGCATCAGCGACTCTGACAGGAACCATTTCCTACACTTTCAACGGGCAGCCGAAAAGCGCCTCAATCACTTCAATAGCTTTGGTGGCCAAGAAACATGCGAAATTAACGGTCAAGGCATCAGATACAGGCGCATTGACACTTGTCATTACTATTGATAAGTCGGTTACAGAAAAACCTCTTGAAGAAACAATCAATCCGTACGGAGAATAACTCCTCCCAGGCCGTCCGGGAACCATCTTCCCACTTTCCTCCTGCCCTGTCATTCTGAGCGGCGCGAAGAATCTGTCAACACGAAGCGGATGTATGCAGCTGCTTCACTCCGTTCAGCATGACAAAAAGAGAGAGCCTCTAACGTTCTCGGACAGCCTCTTCCAAAAGTCCAAGCGCCAGCATTGCTCTTGCATGGACAATACATCCCTCCTTTTCGTTCAGCCTGGGCTGAACGGTTCAAGCAATTACTATCCATCGTCCTTTCTATTAACTGCTACGACCGTTCAGCCCAGGCTGAACGAAAAGAGCTTTTCTGCCGACAGTCGTGGAAAAGAAGTCGAAGGAGTCCGAGCAGTAAGACAAAGAGGATGTTCCTGGTTGAACACCCCTCAGACTATCCGAACACCTGCAAAGAACGGTCCTTTTGTCATGCTGAACGGAGTGAAGCAGCTGTATACATCCGCTTCGTGTTTACAGATCCTTCGCGCTGCTCAGGATGACAGGACAAAAGGAGCGAAAGCGAAGAATCTGAAAACATACACTGTATGCTATCAGATTCTTCGCTTTCGCTTAGAATGACAGACCGATTTCGTTTTGACCTGCCCTTCTGTTTTCAGATAGTCCACCCGAGAGGCTTTGGCCTGTCGTCAAGGGCAGGTCAATGAATCATGGTGTTGGTGCCTTCCACAATTTGCCCGCCGGCGATGACGCAACGTACGTTGATCTTCTGGTCGAGGATGACGATGTCGGCATCCTTGCCTTTCTGCAGCGAGCCCTTGCGGTCGTCGATGTGCAGCAGGCGTGCCGGTGTTTCCGAAGCCATGCGCACAGCGTCTTCCAACGGAATGCCTGCCTTGAGGGCGATGGTGCGCACCAGCGTGTCGCTCGTGGCGATAGAGCCGGCCAGGGTGACACCGTCTGCCAGCTTGCAGACACCGTCGGTCACGATATAGCGCGGGTCGTCAATGGGCTGTCCGTCGTAGCCGGCATACTTCAAGGCGTCGGTCACGAGGCACATATTGTCGGCCCCCTTCAGCTTGTACACCAACTTCAGGATGGTGGCGGGCAGATGCACGCCGTCGGCAATCACTTCCACCGACATGCCGTCGGTCAGGAACACGCTTTCCACCGTACCTTCATACTTGTATTCACGGCGTTTGTGGAATCCCGGCATGGCGTTGTAGAAGTGGGCGGCATGGGTGAAGCCGGCTTCGAAAGCGGCCTTCACCTCGTCATATTCCGCTTCGGTGTGGGTGACGGCGGTCAGGATGCCGCGGGCGGAGGTGTAGCGGGCAAAGTCGTGTGCTCCCGGCAGCTCGGGGCTGATGTCCCAGCGGCGGATGCAGTCGGTGCTTTCGAGCAGCGGGATATATTCTTCGGGATCCGGGTCTTTCAGGTACTCTCCCCATTGGGTGCCGCCCATTTTGCGGTTCATGTAGGGACCTTCGATGTGCAGTCCGGCGATGACGGATCCCGGTTCCTGCATCAGTTCCTCACAGGTCTTCACGGCCTGGCCGATGACATCGAACGTGGTGGACGAGAGAGTGGGCACCACTGTGGTCGCGCCATGTTTCAGGTGTGCCAGCACGGCCGCCTTGAAGGCTTCGGGAGTGGCTTCGGTGAAGTCGTGTCCGCCGCCGCCGTGGGCGTGCATACTGATAAAGCCCGGAACGATGTACATGCCTTTGGCATCCACGATGTCCGCGCCGATGATGGCCATGTCGCTATTGGTCACTTCTAAAATTTTCCCGTCGCTGATAAGGACGGAACCGTCTTTCATCCATCCCTGCGGGGTCAGGATTTGGCCGTTTATGATTTGTGTTAACATACGGTTCTTGTTCTGTTAGGTTGTTGTTGTAGTATTATAAGGTATTGGTGCCTTCCACCAGTTCTCCCATGGCCCATACGGCACGTACGTTCAGGTCGTCGTCGAGGGCGATGATATCCGCGTCTTTGCCTTTTTCGAGGGTACCCTTGCGGTCGAGTACGCCCATGATGCGTGCCGGGGTTTCCGAACACATGCGGCAGGCATCCTGCAGGGGGATTTCGGCTTTCTGTACGATGGTGCGGATGAGGCGGTCCATCGTGGCGATGGAGCCGGCCAGTGCCGAGCGGTCGGCCAGCTTGCAGACACCGTCTTCGATGATGACACGCGGGTCAAAGGCTTCCTGGCTGTCGCTGGCGGCGCAGGCCAGGGCGTCGGTGATGAGGGCGGTGCGTTCCACGCCTTTCGCGCGGTACACCAACCGCAGGATGGTGGGCGGCACGTGGATGCCGTCGGCCACGACCTCTACCGTCATGTCATCCATCAGGTAGATGCTTTCCACCGTACCCTCGTATTTGTAGCCGCTGCGCTTATGGAATCCCGGCATGGCGTTGTAGAAGTGGGTGGCGTGGGTGAAGCCGGCATGGAATCCGGTGCAGATGTCTTCAAATTCGGCCTGGGTGTGTCCTGCCGATGCCACGATGCCTTTGGAGGTGATGTACTTGGCGAACTGCATGGCACCCGGCAGCTCGGGGGCGGCATCCCAGCGCTTGATGCAGTGGGTGCTTTCGAGCAGGGGGATGTATTCGTTCGGGTCGGGGTTCTTGATGTTCTCGGGCATCTGTCCGCCGGCCATCTTCATGTTGAAGTAGTGTCCTTCCAGGTGGAGGCCCAGCACCGGGCTGTTCGGCTCGGCCATCAGCTTTTCGGTGGTGGCGGCAGCTGCATAGATCATGGGCATGGTAGAAGAAGAGAGGGTGGGGAAGATACTGGTCGTCCCGTGTTGCATGTGTGCTTTGATAGCGCCGCGGAAGGCGTCTTCTGTGCCTTCCATAAAGTCACGGCCGCCACCGCCATGGCAGTGTATTTCCACTCCGCCAGGCACGATGTACATGCCTTTGGCATCAATCAGCGTTGCTCCAACAATGGGAAGGTCGCAATTGGTCACTTCCAGAATCTTATGGTCTCTGATCAGAACGGAGCCGTCTTTCAGCCAGCCTTGCGGGGTAAGAATGCGGGCGTTGTAAATTTGGGTTAGCATAATATTAGGTATGATAGTTATGATTATTTGCCCAAAGGTATGATTTTTATTTTAATTATTGTTGCGGATTCTTGGGTATTTTTCAGGGAGAAACAGCTTTTTAATAAAAAATTTTAGTAGGCGGGACAGTAGGAAAGGGGAGGTGCGGCAGGAGAGGCGGGCCGGCAGCGTCGGCGCCCGGGGACTTCGTCGGCTTCGGACGGCCTTAACAATTATTTTCGGAATAAAAAAGCGGAAAAGATGGAAGAAATAAATTATTATTTGTAACTTTGTCGCCCGATTTATAGAGTATAGTTTTGGATAGACTGAGTATATATAAGGTAGAGCTGAAGGAGATGCATGCCGATTCATGCCGTTACACGTATGAGTTGGACGATGCCTTCTTTGCCGACATTGAGGCTCCTGAGATCCGGAAAGGACGGCTCCGCGCCGTGCTGGAGGTGCGCAAGGGCATTGAGGTGTACCGTTTGTCGTTCCACATCGAGGGGACGGTGGTCGTGCCGTGCGACCGTTGTCTGGACGACCTGGAGCTGGCGGTGGACACCGATGACCGGCTGACCGTACGGCTGGGAGCGGCGTTCAGCGACGAGGACGACCAGGTGGTGGTGCCCGAGGAAGAGGGCTTCATCAACGTGGCGTGGTACCTGTATGAGTTTATCGAACTGAGCCTGCCGATGCAGCATGTCCATCCCGACGGGGAATGTAACCCCGCGATGATGGAAGCCTTGCGCAGCCACCTCAGTGTGGAAGCCTGCGAGGCAGACGGTGAGGAGGATGCCGGTGACGGGGAAGACACGGACGGGATGCCCGGAGCGACCGACCCCCGCTGGGACGCACTGAAGAAAATATTAAATAATAACAATAAATAATTAAGTAAAATGGCACATCCTAAAAGAAGACAATCAAAGACAAGAACTGCGAAGAGAAGAACTCATGACAAAGCAGTTGCCCCTACTTTGGCTATCTGCCCGAACTGTGGCGAATGGCACGTATATCACACTGTATGCCCGGCTTGCGGCTATTACAGAGGTAAAGTAGCGATTGTAAAAGAAGCTGCTGTCTAAGCAGAAGGCTTCTGTATTGAGAACATCTTTGCATGTTTCCAAGAATAAAGCCGGAGAGCCCTGTTCGGCTCATCCGGCTTTTTTTTATTCTTGAGAGAGGCTTGCAAGGCTAAATCTTGAAATGATGGAAAAAATAAATGCTGTAATTACAGGCGTCGGCGGCTATGTGCCTGACTATGTCCTGACGAATGACGAGTTGTCACGGATGGTGGATACCACTGACGAATGGATTATGACCCGTATCGGGGTGAAGGAACGCCGTATATTGAACGAAGAAGGGTTGGGAACTTCCTATATGGCGCGCAAGGCCGCCAAGCAGCTGATGCAACGCACCAACTCCGACCCCGCCTCGATTGACTGCGTCATCGTCTCCACCACTACGCCCGACTATCATTTCCCTTCTACCGCGTCTATCCTGTGTGACAAGCTGGGCCTGAAGAATGCCTTTGCCTTTGACCTGCAGGCTGCCTGCAGCGGGTTCCTCTATGCCATGGAGGTGGCCGCGAGCATGATTCAGAGTGGCCGCCACAAGAAAATCATCGTTTGTGGGGCCGACAAGATGTCGTCTATGGTGAACTATGCCGACCGGGCCACTTGTCCTATCTTTGGCGACGGCGCCGCCTGTGTCATGGTAGAGGCGACCACCGAGGAGTATGGTATCATGGACTCCATCCTGCGTACCGACGGCAAGGGGCTGCCGTTCCTGCACATGAAGGCCGGCGGTTCGGTCTGCCCGCCCTCTTACTTCACGGTAGACAACAAGATGCACTACCTGTATCAGGAAGGCCGCACGGTGTTCAAGTACGCCGTCTCGAACATGTCCAACGTCACGGCCGAGATTGCCGAACGCAACGGGCTGGACAAGGACAACATCAGCTGGATTGTGCCGCACCAGGCCAACCTGCGTATCATTGACGCTGTGGCGGCCCGTCTGGAAGTGCCGATGGAGAAGGTCATGCTCAACATCCAGCGTTACGGCAATACCAGCGCCGGAACGTTGCCGCTGTGTCTGTGGGATTACGAGAAACGCCTGAAGAAGGGCGACAACATCATCTTCACCGCGTTCGGCGCCGGGTTCACCTGGGGAGCCGCCTATGTGAAGTGGGGATATGACGGAAAATAAGCGGAAGCGCTAAAAGGAAATTGCAGGCACGGATTATACCGATGGACACGGACCGTCGCTCTTGGGCGACGCGTTAATCCGCGTGACCAAGGTATCATCCGTGTCTTTTTTGTTTATCGTAAACATTGTTGTTATGCACAAAGCCGGATTTGTAAATATCGTGGGCAACCCCAATGTGGGGAAATCCACGCTGATGAACCTGTTGGTGGGCGAGCGTATCTCCATTGCCACCTTCAAGGCGCAGACCACGCGCCACCGCATCATGGGTATCGTGAACACGGAAGATATGCAGATTGTGTTCTCGGATACGCCGGGAGTGTTGAAACCCAACTATAAGCTGCAGGAGTCTATGCTGAACTTCAGCGAGTCGGCCCTGGTCGATGCCGACGTGTTGCTGTATGTCACCGATACCGTCGAGAAGACGGACAAGAACGCTGATTTCCTGGAAAAGGTGCGTCGCCTCCAGGTGCCGGTGCTGTTGCTGATCAACAAAATCGACCTCACGGACCAGGAGTCCTTGGTGCGGCTGGTCGAGGAATGGCACGAGCTGCTGCCCGAGGCCGAAATCATTCCTGTCTCGGCCCAGGCCCGCTTCCAGGTGGATGTGGTGATGAAGCGCATCAAGGAGCTGCTGCCCGATTCGCCCCCGTTCTTCGACAAGGACCAGCTCACCGACAAGCCCGCGCGGTTTTTCGTGACCGAAATCATCCGCGAGAAGATATTGCTCTATTATGACAAGGAGATTCCCTACGCCGTCGAGGTGGTGGTGG
Organism: uncultured Bacteroides sp.; assembly: GCA_945833835.1. Classification (GTDB taxonomy): domain Bacteria; phylum Bacteroidota; class Bacteroidia; order Bacteroidales; family Bacteroidaceae; genus Phocaeicola. Next base: position 335 of record CAMAFR010000014.1, on the reverse strand, counting down.
AACAGTTCAAGGAGGAGGCCAAGAGCATCCATATCCATGCGGTCATCTATGTAGAGCGCGATTCTCAGAAGGGTATCCTTATCGGACATCAGGGCAAGGCCATCAAGAAGGTGATGACCGAGGCCCGCAAGACATTGGAGCGGTTCTTCCGCAAGTCCATCTACTTGGAGACCTACGTCAAGGTGGACAAGGACTGGAGAAGCTCCGACAAGGAATTGAAGAATTTCGGCTACCAGCCGGAGTAAACCACACAAACTTAACAAGGTATGGGAAATTTAGTAGCAATCGTAGGACGCCCCAATGTGGGAAAGTCGACACTGTTTAACCGCCTGACC
>CAMAFR010000013.1 GCA_945833835.1 uncultured Bacteroides sp. | reverse complement strand
ACCCACTGATTATCAATAAATTATATTACCACATAACAATATTTTTTATTTAATTAAAACTTTCCCAATCGTTTGTACTATACACTCTTTAGTTTTGGCTTTCGCCCTCTCTTCTTAGACTCTGCCTTGGGCATTGTCAGCAGTCCCAGTTTTTGGATGATATCTGTTGCTGAGGGAGCAATCTTGATGAGTTGCCACTCCTTGTCCTCAATCCTGATTTTCTTCGCTCTCTTCAGTGTGGCCATTACCTTCTTGTATGTATGCTTCTCCAGAAGTTGTTCTCCGTCAAACGCCTTTATCAGGCGGAAGGTGAGTACCGTCGCAAGGAAGTCGCAGAACTCGGAGCCGATGACGGAATAGTCATCCTGCACTCTGGTGTCTTCAAACTGACACGCGGACTTGTAATATCGCATAACAATCTCTATCTCCCATCTCTTGGCATATGCGGCGTAGGCATTCTCTATGCTGAGATCGCAGTCGCTCTCAAGCACAATCGTACCGAATGACTTCTGCTTTTCAGCAAGTGCCTCAGCGGAGTAAGTGCCGTCCTTCTTTGCGTTCTTCAGCCAGTCCTGCTCTTCCTTCGCTGCCAGTGTGGCGTCACGGAATGAATACAGCCATTTCTTCGTGCCCTTGCACATCTCCTTTCTATAGGTTATGTTTGAGTTCGAGGGAAGGATGCCCGTGAAGGTGAGCATGTCGTATCTATCAATGAGTTTTGCATTACGCTTAAGTGGGTTGAGGTAATGCAGGTCCGGATTGGCCTTGAACTGTGCCTGTGCAGCCGATGACGGGAAACCCTTGTCGGAAACGATGATTCCTTTGGTGATGTGGTTCTCGCTTATGAACGACTCGTATGCGGTGGCATCGAGCATGTTTCCAGGATAACACTTGGAACAGACAGGTTCACGTTCCTCCAAGTCGAAGGCATAGAGCACGGAGATGTCGCGTGTCCCCTTCAGCCTGGCCTTCCTGGAGAAGTCCGACAGACTGTTCACCTTCGACGTGTCGGTCTTCAAGGTGCCATCCACCAGCAGATGATGGCTCATGTTCACAGCTTCGGTACGCAGTCGCATGAATTTTACTATACGGGAGCAGGCTTTTCCCACATTGTTGAGAAACTCACATACAGTATTGCGTGACAGAGCCACATCCGGGTATGTCTCTGAGAGGAAACAATTGTCGTAGGCTTCCTTCAACTCGCAGTCCTTGATGCCAGGGTTGCATACACGCAGGATAGCGATGCAGTATAGCTTCAGCGCATCACTCTCATTATACACCTTCTTGAGGTCGAGAAGAACATCTTGGGACAGTCTGTCGCAGAGAGTTACATTAGCCCAGTCCTTCAAGTCGACATCGCACATGGACACTGTCGGGATTGGGACTTCTATCGGGACATATTTCCCGTCTATGATATGGCCTATCGTCGGCCCGTTCTTTGGAAGGTGGCGGCCTCCATCGTATTTGCAACCCACGCGCTGGCGGACGGCATAGTGATCCTTATTCTTGCCGTAGCAGATGACTACTGTGTTCTTTGGTCTCTTGACACTGAGGATATGTTGAGGTATTGGCATGATGTATAATATATAGTCTAACTTGACTGCAAAGGTAATAATATTTAGACTATATCGCAAACTTTTCTCGAAGAAATTTGCATAATTTCTTCGAGTGTATCCGTCAATCTGACGAATCTGGAATGTGTTTATGCCATATCTTGTCATGTTAAAGCCCAGAACATGGAGGTTTACGAGGTTTTTAAGCTAATATGTATAGTACAAACGATTGGGAAAGTTTTATTTAATTCAAAACAGTTGCTGATACAGATGAACAAGACAGTAAAAACAGGAGACAGTCTGTCCCGACAGATTGGGAGACGGACAATCAGCGTACTGGGGCTGTGCCTGGCCTGTATGGCGGCAGTCGCCCAAGTGAAATGGTACAATCCGCTGGAGACGGAAGGACCTTCCGTTGTGTGCGGACAGGGATGGAAGGAGGACGGAGGGAATTACCGCCGTCTGCCCGCACGTGCGAAGGACAAGGTGCGCCAGGCGGTATGGGACCTTGCCTGTGAGTCGGCAGGACTTTCCATCCGTTTTCGTACGGATGCAGAAGACATTCAAGTGAAATATACGGTAACGGGCGGATTCAGTATGCCCCACATGCCTGCTACCGGTGTTTCGGGAGTCGACCTCTACCGTCATGCCGACCGGGGATTCTGCTTCGGCCATTATGCGTTTGGCGACACGGTGCGTTACAGCTACCGCATCGACCGGGGAGAGCAGACGGATACAGCGCAGGAATACACGCTTTATCTGCCCCTGTACAACGGGGTCAGCCATTTGCAGATAGGCATTCCGCAGCAGAACTGCCTGACCTTTGTCCCGGTGGCGGCAGCGACCAAGCCGGTGGTGCTCTACGGAACCTCGATTGCCCAGGGAGCTTGTGCTTCCCGCCCGGGCATGGCGTGGGGCAACATTGTCAGCCGGTGCATGGAGGTACCGCTGGTCAATCTGGGTTTCTCCGGCAACGGCAAACTGGAACCGGAGGTACTCGATTTCATAGCAGAACAGGACGCGGCTGTCTTCATGATCGACTGCATGGCAAACATGGGCGGCGAGGACAATGAGGAAATCCGGCGACGGGTAAAGGCAGCGGTATGTCAGTTACGGATGCGCCACCCAGAAACTCCCATCTTGCTGATAGATCATGCGGGGTACAGCAACGGTGTGACCAATAGTGGACAGTATGACACTTATACCCGTTGCAACCGTGTGCAGGCAGCCGCTTTCCGAGAGTTGCAGCAAGAAGGGGTAAAGCAGCTTTTCTACCTTTCGCACAACGAGCTGGGGCTGCATCCGGATGCCTGGGTGGACTATGTCCATCCGTCCGACTTCGGGATGATGCAGCAGGCAGCTGCGGTCATGCACAAACTACAGCAAATCCAATAATCATTGAAGGACTGTTTGCCCTCCATCCGGAGGACAAGGGGCTGCCGGACCCGTAAGGCATTATCATAAAAGAAACTGCCCCAATCAGAAACCGCCGCCTACCCGAAAGGCAGTACCCTCGAACAACCGGTAGAGCTGAGGGACATCCTGCCTACTTTCCTCGACGAAGCGGGAGCCACCGTCCCTGCCGACATGGACGGAGCCTCCCTGCTGTCCCTCATCCGGGACAAACAGGCCTCCTGGCGGCGGTGGATTGACCTCGAACACGCCACCTGCTATTCGGACCACAACTACTGGTGTGCGCTGACCGACGGGAAACTGAAGTACATCTGGTTCCTGCGCACCGGCGAAGAGCAGCTGTTCGACTTGGAGAAAGACCCGCAGGAAACTACAGACCAGTCGAAGAACCGCCGGTACGCCCGGCAACTGACCGCTCTGCGCGATGCCATGAAGGAACATCTGGCAGAACGGGGCGACGAATGGGTGAAAGACGGACAGCTCCAGACCCGGAAGGGCACCCTGCTCTACAGCCCCCACTACCCGCGCAGCAAGTAGGCAACAGCAGGCCCGCACGAAAAAAGAAGGGAAAAGATACCATCAGCCGACATTTATTGAGTACTTTTGCACCGGTAACAACCAGTGTCTGTTTTTAAACCGCCGAATATGGATAAAAGTACAACCACCATCAATGTGAACGGTCGGCTGATGGATTTTTCCGTCCCGCAGGTCATGGGTATCCTGAACGTGACCCCCGACTCGTTCTATGCCGCCAGCCGCCAACAAACAGCAGCCGGAATTGCCGGGCGTGTACGGCAAATCATCGAAGAAGGAGGAAGCATCATCGACATCGGTGCCTACTCCTCACGCTCCAATGCCGAAGACATTTCGCCCGAAGAGGAAATGAACCGCCTGCGCCAAGGGCTGGACATCGTCTTCCAGGAAAAGCCTGATGCCATTGTCTCGGTAGACACCTTCCGGGCAGACGTAGCCCGTATGTGTGTGGAAGAATACGGAGTGGCCATCATCAACGACATTGCCGCCGGCGAAATGGATGCCGACATGTTTGCCACAGTGGCACGCCTGCGCGTACCTTATATTATGATGCACATGAAGGGCACCCCGCAGACCATGCAGCAACAACCGCACTACGACAACCTGCTGCAAGAGGTGATGTACTATTTTTCGGAGAGAGTGGCCCGCCTGCGCGACTTGGGTGCCTGCGACATTATCCTTGACCCGGGGTTTGGATTCGGCAAGACGCTCGGCCATAACTACGAACTGCTCGACAAGCTGGAAGAACTCACTGCATTTGAGCTGCCCCTGCTGGTAGGCGTGTCGCGCAAGTCGATGATTTACCGTCTGCTGGGCGGCGGTCCTGAGGAGGCCCTCAACGGGACCAGCGTCATCAATACCATCTGCCTGATGAAAGGGGCGGACATCCTACGCGTACATGATGTGAAGGCCGCAGTAGAGGCCGTCAGCCTCTTCACCGAAATGAACAAGTTCCACCGACCTGCCTTATCCATCTGATTATGCCATTCGATATCAGCCTCATCGGCATAAAAGACATTCTGGACATCCTGCTGGTGGCCTACCTGCTGTACAAGACCTACCGGCTGATGAAATCCTCGGGCTCACTGAACTCTTTTGTGGGTATCCTGGTGTTCATTGTCATCTGGGTCATTGTCTCGCAAGTGCTGCAAATGCGGCTCCTGGGCTCCATCTTCGACAAGCTGGTCAGTGTGGGAGTCTTGGCACTCATCGTGCTTTTCCAGGACGAGATACGCCACTTCCTCCTCACCCTGGGCTCGCGGCACCACACCATCAGCATCCTGCGTTTCTTCAGAGGCGGCCACAAGAACGAGAACAGCAAGGAAGACATCATGCCCATCGTCATGGCATGTATGAGCATGAGCAAAGGAAAAGTCGGCGCACTGATTGTCATTGAAAAGAATTTCCCGCTGGATGACATCGTGCGGACCGGCGATGTGATTGATGCCGCCATCAACCAACGCCTCATAGAAAACATCTTCTTCAAGAACAGCCCGCTGCACGACGGAGCCATGATTATCAGCAACAAGCGCATCAGGGCCGCCGGCTGCATACTGCCCGTATCACACAACCTGGACATTCCCAAAGAGCTGGGACTGCGCCACCGGGCTGCCATGGGCATCTCGCAGGAAACGGACGCATTGGCCATCATCGTGTCAGAAGAAACCGGCAACATCTCCATCGCCCGGCAGGGACGCTTCTTCCTGCGCCTCACCGCCGAGGAGCTGGAACGTATGCTGACCGCCGGATAACGGGCCTCGGCCCCCGGCTCATTTCAGCGTAACGGTATATTTTTCGAGCAAGGTGTCGGGGTGGTAGGACAGCTTGGATTTGCGCAGCCCCTCTAACCCCAGGTCCTCCTCCCGGTTGATGTAGCTATATTGAGCGGGAATATGGTTGGCAAACAGATGATTGATCATGGCATACGAACCGTCTACAGAAATATCCGCCTTCTCCACACACGTACCGAAAGTGACGGCATTAATAGGAGCGCCATAGGTGAAGGCGACAATGCGCCCCTCCACGTGCAAGACTCCCCCGACAATATCCAGTTCGCCGATATGCTGCAGGGCCGCTGTCATAGAACAGCGTTCTTCCTGCAAGGATTGGTCCTCGGTGCAACCGTTCGCCTGGCACCAGAGGTTCTCCAACCGAAGACACTCGGCCACCAGATCCGGAGTCAACGCCCGGTATTCATACGAAGGGCAGACAGCCTTGAACCGGTTGATGTGATTCCGCTTGGCTTGGAACCTTTTGCCCCGCAACGTGGCCAGGTCTGACCGCAAATAAATATAGTCGAAATAGTCACGGTCGAAGGTGAAGTCGAACAATCCCGGAAAAGCCGCTTCCAGCTTCTCCCGCATATAGACACATACGCCCTGCAGTTGGAAAGGTTCTCCCAACGCCGCCGCGTCCTGCATCAACCTCTCAATGACCGGCCTGACATCCCCCTCGCCTACGGGCATCAGATAGGCCAGCCGTCCCTCGGCATGGAAACGCACGAGCAGGAAACCGTCCGTTTCGGCTATACACGTATGGTACAGAAAACGCCAACTATACAGATTGGCGAACGACAGTTCACAATTACGGCGCGCACTTTGCAGAGTATATCGTTGGACAAGTGCCTTGTCACTGATTTCTAAAGGTCTGAAAATCATGTTTGAGGAGTCTATTATCATTCTATTCGTCAACATTGGGTGTGGGCAGGTGCGGTCATCAACCGAACAGCAGGTGCAAAATGGTGGGCGACAGCAACGCCGTCAGGATACCGTTCAGGGTCAGCCCCAGACTGGCATAAGCACCATACTTGCCGCTTACCTCCATCGCCTTGGAAGTCCCGACCGCATGAGAGGCCGTCCCGATGGACAGCCCTTGGGCAATAGGACTGCCCACACGTCCCACCTGCAGCACCTTGAAGCCACAGATAGCCCCGAACAATCCGACGACTATCACCACGGCTGCCGTCAGCGAAGGGATCCCTCCCACCGCTGCCGACACTTCCATGGCGATGGGAGTCGTCACCGACTTGGGAGCCAACGACATCACCACCTCGGGAGTGGCTCCCAACAATTTGGCTATCAGCGTGACGGACACCAGCCCAACGATACAGCCGGCCAACTGTGACACCAAGATGGGGACCAGCTGCTTCCGTATCATCTTCAACTGTAAATAGAGAGGCACCCCCAACGCCACCACCGCCGGTTTCAGCCAGAACTCTACCAACGATCCGGCTTCCGAATAGGTGTCATAGGATACGCCTGTGAACTGCAAGACCACAATGAGCAGGGCTATCGCCAACAGTATAGGATTGAGCAATACCCAACCGGTCTTCCGCTGTAACCACTTGGACAGAACGAACGCGCCGAAGGTCAGCGCGAGCAGAAAAAACTTATTTTCTAAATATGCCATACTTACGAACCAATTGATGTACCCAACCCGTCACGACCAACACCAGCACCGTACTGACCACCGTAGCCACGACAATCGGCCAGAACTGCGCCCGGATAATATCAAAATAAAGCATCAGGGCCACCCCCGAAGGAACGAAGAAGAACCCCAGATTGGCCACCAGAAAATCAGAAAGGCCACGCACCCACTCCAACTTTATCCAGCCCAACTGCAGGAACAAAGTCAACAACAACATGCCGAGGATACTGCTCGGCAGCTTGATGCCCGTCAGATAAACAATCAGTTCGCCCAACGCCAGACATCCGAAAAGAATAAAACATTGACGTACCATACGCTCTCATTGAATGGTTGAAAACGGTAGCAAAGATAGCAAATCTGAAAGAAATGGAGCAGAAAGACAAAATCTTTTCAGAAACATGCCCTCAAACATATTGCTTTTATGAACAAAGACAAAAAAATAATTGAGGTTTTGCAAACCTTATATGACAAAAATGGCTACATTTGCATTGTGGGAAAGCGCAAGCGTTATCGCACACAGTGAGTCTGTACAACTTATAAAACATAAATCATGGATTTAATTAGTCAAATTGTTGAACGCGCTAAAGCAAACAAGCAGCGCATCGTCCTCCCTGAAGGAACAGAAGAACGTACTCTGAAGGCTGCCGACCAGGTATTGGCAGAAGGTGTAGCCGATCTGATCATCTTAGGTAATCCGGCTGAAATCAACCAGCTCGCCACGGAATGGGGGCTGAACCATATCAGCAAAGCCACCATCATTGACCCAGAAAACCATCCGAAGAAAGAAGAATATGCCCAATTGTTGTGCGAACTGCGCAAGAAAAAAGGCATGACCATCGAAGAAGCCCGCAAGCTGGTCATCGACCCGCTGTACCTGGGCTGCCTCATCATCAAAGCCGGTGATGCCGACGGACAGCTGGCCGGTGCCCGCAACACAACAGGAAACGTGCTGCGTCCTGCCCTGCAGATCATCAAGACATCGCCGGGCATCACCTGCGTATCAGGTGCCATGCTGATGCTGACCCAAGCTCCCGAATATGGTGACAACGGTGTACTGGTGATGGGTGACGTGGCCGTAACGCCGATGCCGGATGCCAACCAGTTGGCACAGATTGCCGTCTGCACCGCACGCACGGCCCAGGCTGTAGCCGGCATCGATCCGCGCGTAGCCATGCTGAGCTTCTCTACCAAAGGTTCGGCCAAGCATGAGGTGGTAGACAAAGTGGTGGAAGCCCTCCACATCGCACAGGAAATGGATCCGACGTTGAAAATCGACGGTGAACTGCAGGCGGATGCCGCTCTGGTTCCGAAAGTGGGTGCCAGCAAAGCTCCGGGTTCTGAAATCGCCGGAAAGGCCAATGTCCTGGTAGCTCCTTGTCTGGAAGTGGGCAACATCGGTTACAAGCTCGTAGAACGTCTGGGTCACGCCACAGCCATCGGCCCGATTCTGCAAGGTATCGCTCGCCCCGTCAATGACCTGTCACGCGGCTGCTCTGTAGACGATGTCTATAAGATGATTGCCATCACCGCCAACCAGGCCATCGCCGCCAAGGCACAATAATCCCCCCTCTGGAAGGTAACCAAGTTATTCACCCCAAAAAAACATTTTTACCAGAATGAAAATATTAGTACTCAACTGCGGTAGCTCATCCATCAAATACAAACTGTTCGAAATATCTACCAAAGAAGTATTGGCACAGGGCGGTATCGAGAAAATCGGTCTGCCGGGTTCGTTCCTGAAACTGACTTTGCCCACTGGCGAAAAGAAAATCATCGAAAAGGATGTTCCGGAACACACCACCGGTGTGCAGTTCATCTTCGACACACTGACCAGTGCGGAATACGGAGCTGTGAAGGATTTGAGCGAAATCAATGCCGTAGGCCACCGTGTGGTACACGGAGGAACCAAGTTCGGCGGATCGGTACTGATTGACGACGCTGTCATCGCCGCCATAGAAGAATGCTGCGACCTCGGCCCGTTGCACAATCCGGCCAACCTGAAAGGTATCCATGCCGTTCAGAAACTGATGCCGAACATTCCGCAGGTAGCCGTCTTCGACACCGCCTTCCATCAGACAATGCCGGACTATGCCGCACTCTATGCCATACCTTATAAATATTATGAGAAATACGGCATCCGTCGGTATGGTTTCCACGGCACCTCCCACCGCTATGTATCCAAACGCGTATGCGAATTTCTGAACATTCCGCAGGAAGGCAGCCGCATCATCACCTGCCACATCGGTAACGGCGGCTCTATTGCAGCCGTAAAAGACGGCAAATGTGTGGACACGACCATGGGTCTGACCCCGCTGGAAGGTCTGGTGATGGGTACCCGTTCGGGCGACATCGATGGTGGAGCCATCCTTTACATCATGAAGAAAGAAGGACTGACCCCGGACGAAATGTCCAACGTGCTGAACAAGAAGAGCGGTGTCATGGGTCTGTTTGAGAAATCAAGCGATATGCGCGAGCTGGAAGCAGCCGTCAACGCAGGCGAAGAACGTGCCATCATGACCGAAAAGATGTACTTCTACCGCATCACCAAATACATTGGTGCCTATGCGGCCGCCATGGGTGGTGTTGATGTCATCCTGTTCACCGGTGGTGTGGGCGAGAACCAGGTAGGTGCCCGTGCAGCCATCTGCGCTCCGCTGGAATTCCTCGGCGTGAAGATTGACGAAGAAAAGAACAAGGTACGTGGCGAAGAAGCCGTTATCTCTACCGATGACTCGAAAGTGAAGGTAGTGGTCATCCCGACTGACGAAGAACTGATGATTGCTTCGGATACGGCTGACATCCTGAGCAAACAGGCTTAAAAAAGGACAGCCTCACCCTCCAAAAAAAAAACGGATGATACGTCCGGGAAATATTCCCGCCACGTATCATCCGTTTTTCATATCGCTACAAACAGCCCCAGCTTATTCAGCACGCAGGGTGAAACGCTTGAAAGCAGTCACCTTCAGTTCGGGGTCCGATTCCTTCAATACATCGGCAACCGTCTTCTTCGGATCCATGATGTCTTCCTGCTTCAAGAGGCAGACTTCTTTGAGGAACTTGCCCAGACGACCCTTGGCAATGTTCTCAATCATGGCAGCCGGCAGGTTGGCAGCCTTTTCTTCAGAAACCTTGGCAATGATGCCTTTGGCTTTCTCGATGTCTTCAGCCGTAATCCATCCCTTGGCCATATTGCTTTCCATGTGCTCCTCGCTGTCTACGTGAGCCGGATTGATGCCAGCCTTCTTCAGTGCCACTTCAACCGCCTTCTGTACCTGTTCAGCCTTTGTCTTGTCGATAGCCACCTGGATTTCTCTCTGCTTCACTTCTTCAGAAACACCATCTTCGTCGATAGCGATGGGGTTCATGGCAGCAATCTGCATAACGATTTCGTGAGCCACCTTTTCGTCGGCCGGCTTGTTGAACGCAGCGATTGTACACAGTGCGTTCTTACCCTGGTGGTTGTAGATAGCGGTAGCGGCACCTTCGATGAAGTTATAGCCATCGAGTTCCATCTTTTCGCCAGTGATACCGCTGCGGTCAGTCACAGCGTCCTGTACGGTACCATTCCCCATCGGCAATGCCTTCACCTCGTCGAGTGACTGGCACTTGTTGGCAACAGCCGCATCCAGGATAGCCTGTGTCAAGGCTACGAAATCGGCATTCTTAGCCACGAAGTCAGTTTCACATTTCAAAGCGATGATTGCAGCAAAAGTGCCGTCGGTCTTTGTCAGGACACAGCCTTCGGCAGCCTCACGGTCAGAGCGCTTAGCGGCAACAGCCTGTCCTTTTTTACGGATAATTTCCATTGCCTTGTCAATATCGCCATTCGCTTCGGTCAAAGCGTTCTTGCAGTCCATCATACCAGCTCCGGAGATTTTACGCAGCTTGGTAATTTCAGCCATAGTTACAGCCATAATAATCTTTTTCTATTTAAATTGTAAATGAATAATCGGTAGATAAAAAAGGAGAATTGAAAATTGAGAATTGAAAATACCGACGCACGATTTTTCAATTTTCAATTCTCAATTCTCCATTATAATAGCGCGTAGGAGTTAAGCTTCTTCGTCCTTACCCATGAAAGCGGCAGCCTTTGAAGCGTTGATAGCGTCTTCTTCTGCCTTATCCATACGAGCCTTGGCAGGTTTCTTCTTAGAAGACTTCGGTGCGTTCTCACCGGCAGCTTCCATATCCACCTTTTCAGCCTTTCTTTCTTCCAGACCTTCAGCCATTGCGCCGCAGCAAGCATCGAGGATGACTTCGATAGACTTGGTGGCATCGTCATTAGCCGGGATGACATAATCCACGTTGTTGGGATCAGAGTTCGTATCGACGATAGCGAACACAGGGATACCCAGACGGTTAGCCTCACGAACGGCAATGTTTTCCTTCAGCACGTCAATAACGAACAATGCAGAGGGCAGACGGGTCAGGTCAGCGATAGAGCCGAGGTTCTTTTCCAGCTTGGCACGCTGGCGGGAAATCTGCAGAACTTCTCTTTTTGACAAGTTTGCATAAGTACCATCGTTCGTCAGTTTGTCGATGGTAGCCATTTTCTTCACAGCCTTACGGATAGTCGGGAAGTTTGTCAGCATACCACCCGGCCAACGCTCGATTACGTAGGGCATACTAACAGAAGCAGCTTTCTCAGCTACCACCTGCTTAGCTTGTTTCTTAGTAGCAACGAACAGGATTTTCTTTCCTGATTTGGCGATCTGCTTCAGTGCTTCGGCAGCTTCGTCTACTTTGGCAACGGTCTTGTTCAAATCAATGATATGGATACCATTGCGTTCCATGAAAATATAAGGAGCCATTGCAGGGTTCCACTTTCTTTTAAGGTGTCCGAAGTGGCAACCGGCTTCCAATAATGTATCAAAATTTACTCTTGACATTGTCTTTATTATTAATCGTTTACTTTCTTTTTTGTTTATTGGACCAACCGTCGGGTAGTCTCTCCACAAACACTTGCAAGGAGAATCCTGACGATTTAGATACTAAACGCTTTTTTAAGTTTCTGGGTTAGAAAAACCGAAAACCAACAAACCCAAATTAACGTTTACTGAACTGGAATCTACGACGTGCTTTCGGACGTCCCGGTTTCTTACGTTCAACGGCACGCGGGTCACGTGTCATGAAGCCTTCGGCACGCAATGCCTTCTTGTCTTCCGGATTGATCTTCACCAAAGCGCGGGCGATAGCCAGACGCAAAGCCTGTGACTGGCCGGTGAAACCACCGCCGTTCAGATTGACCTTGATATCATATTTGCCAGCCACTTCCAGCTTGTTCAGCGGCTGCAACACTACATACTGCAAAATAGATGAAGGAAAGTACTGTGCAAGGTCTCTCTTGTTAATAGTAATCTTTCCGGTACCTTCGCTAACGAAAACGCGAGCAACTGCGCTTTTACGTCTGCCTAATGCATTTACTACTTCCATTCTTTATTATTTAAGGACATTAATATCAATTACTTTCGGAGACTGGGCCTCGTGCTTGTGTTCGCCACCTGCGTAAACATACAGATTACCCAGCAATTTAGCTCCCAGACGGTTTTTAGGAAGCATACCTTTTACGACTCTCTTCATCAGCTTTTCAGCTCCGTTCGGTTTTGCCATCAAGGCAGCCGGAGTGATTTCGCGCTGACCGCCCGGATAACCGGTGTAGCTCAAGTAAACCTTGTCGGTCATCTTGTTGCCTGTAAATCTCACTTTGTCGGCATTAATGATAATTACGTTATCACCGCAGTCTACATGAGGGGTGAAGTTGGGTTTGTACTTACCTCTCAACAACTTTGCAACTTTCGCACCGAGACGGCCTACGACCTGATCGGTAGCATCCACAACGACCCATTCTTTGTTCGCTGTTTCCTTGTTGGCAGAAATGGTCTTGTAACTTAAAGTATCCACTCTTTGAAAAAATTTAAAATGTTAACTACTAAAAAACAATTTTTCATGCCTGTCTTCCCGGACAAAGAAGAGCAAAAGCACTCAAAATTAAAAAATTATCACTGTTGATAATAATCGGCTTGCAAAGGTACGACTTTTCTTGTAAACCACAAAGATTTTATGTTTTTTTTGGCGAAAGCCCTCGAACAGGTATGTTGTTCATTGAGAATTGAATAGTAGACTCCTGTGCCCGCTGGCAAAACGTGTGTCCGGAACATAAAAAAGCCAAATGAGAAACCGTATCGATACCGTTTCTCATTTGGCTGCCAAGGAGCGCACCCGGTGGCGGAAAGGCCTTGTCCGTCCGCCTCCACAGCACTCCGTATCACTGTTTCTATTCAATCATCAGCGGACAATATTGGCGGGATATTCGTTCGGCATTTCCACCCGCTTCCAAATTTCGTGTACCCATGAATCCACTTCGTTGCCGTTGATGTCCTTCTTCACGAAGAACTTCAGATACATGATCTTCTTGTCGTCGCTGAATTCATAAAACAATTCGTTTTCAACACCCTCCAACTGCGGCAAGTGGATGTTCTTCTTCACCACTTCCGTATAAGACTTTTCCGAGTTAATATGATACGTGCCGTAGCCGATAATGATAGCTCCCTGATTCATCATCACCAAATTGATGAAGCGGCCATCGTCCGACAGGATCTTGAGGGAATTACCGGTCTTCAATTCACCCGGAATATCGGGAGAGCTGGAGCGGTAAAAGCACATCTGCCATACCCCATTCAGTGTGGTGGGAGCTTCTTTTTTTACTGTCTGTGCCAGCATACCTGACAGACTCATAGCCATGAAGGCTACTAACGCAAAGAAATAACGTGTCTTCATAATCAGTATTTTTTAATTGATAACATTTGTCCATAGTGAGGGCACCACAAATATATCAATTTTTTCATTATTCCATGCACTCCGGCACACTTTTCTTTACGAAAAGAGCCTAAAAAAAGCCGGTCCCTGCAAAGTGACTGCAGAAACCGGCCAAGGCGATATTAAATAATTCTAAAATGGTTAGAATTCAGCATTGCGCGGTGTACGCGGGAAAGGTATCACATCACGGATGTTGGCCATTCCGGTCACAAAAAGCAACAGGCGCTCAAAGCCCAACCCGAAGCCAGCATGGGGACAGGTTCCATACTTGCGGGTATCCAGATACCACCACATGTCCTTCATCGGAATATTCAGCTCCGTAATGCGTGCCATCAGCTTGTCATAGCTTTCCTCACGCACACTTCCTCCGATAATTTCCCCAATCTGCGGGAAAAGCACGTCCGTACCCTGTACGGTCTTGCCATCGGCATTCTGCTTCATATAGAAAGCCTTGATCTCCTTCGGATAGTCTGTCATTATGACGGGCTTCTGGAAATGCTGCTCCACCAAGTAGCGTTCGTGTTCGCTGGCCAAGTCGCAGCCCCAATAGACGGGGAACTCAAACTTATGGCCGCCGGCTATGGCCTCTTCGAGAATCTTGATGCCTTCTGTATAGGGCAGACGGACAAACTCGGTCTCAACGACCTTCTGCAGACGCTCTATCAGACCCTTGTCGACCATCTTGTTCAAGAAGAGCAAGTCATCCATACAATTGTCGAGTGCCCACTGCACACAATACTTGATAAACTCTTCTTCCAAATCCATCAAGTCGTTCAGGTCGGCAAAAGCCACTTCCGGCTCCACCATCCAGAACTCTGCCAGATGGCGGGGCGTGTTGGAGTTCTCGGCACGGAACGTAGGACCGAACGTATAGATGGCTCCCAAGGCTGTCGCCGCAAGTTCTCCTTCCAGCTGGCCGGAAACAGTCAGGCTGGCTTGTTTGCCGAAAAAGTCATCGTCATAGATAATCGAACCGTTCTCGTCCTTCTTCAAATCATAAAGATTCAGAGTGGTCACCTGGAACATCTGACCGGCTCCCTCACAATCGGACGCCGTAATCAGCGGTGTATGGAAATAGAAGAATCCATGTTCGTGGAAGAAACGGTGAATGGCAATGGCCATATTGTGACGAATGCGGAACACGGCACCGAACGTGTTCGTGCGGGGACGCAGATGGGCAATCTCACGCAAGAATTCCATGGAGTGGCCCTTCTTTTGCAACGGATACGTGTTGTCACACGTTCCAAGCACATCTATCTCACGTGCCTGGATTTCGCACGCCTGACCGGAACCGACCGAAGCCACCAACTCACCATTGACGCTCAGACAGGCGCCGGTCGTGATCTGCTTCAGCAATTCTTCATCAAAGTTCGCCAAATCGACAACGATTTGCACATTATTTATAGTAGAACCGTCATTCAAGGCAATAAAACTCACCTGCTTGCTGCCGCGGCGGGTACGTACCCACCCTTTCACGTTGACCAGGGTGCCAAAATCCTGTCGTTTCAGCAGGTCAACCACCTTTGTTCTACGAATTGTTTCCATCTTTTTATCTTTCTTTTGTTAGTTTGTTATCCTTATCGTCTACAGATACCGCTTATTCAAACGAACCCATGCGAAGCATGTTCACTTCCATTTCGGTCAGATAGCGCCATTCGCCACGACGCAATCCCTTCTTGGTCAGACCGGCAAAATAAACGCGGTCCAACTTGATGACACGATAGCCCAAGGCCTCGAATATACGGCGCACAATGCGGTTCTTACCCGAATGGATTTCAATGCCTACTTGAGACTTGTCTGTATCAGAAGCATAGCTGACAGAATCGGCACGGATTTCTCCATCATCCAATGCCACGCCGGCCACAATCTGATCCAGATCCGCCTTCGTCACGTTCTTGTCGCAATAGACATGATAAATCTTCTTCTTCAAGTACTTGGGATGTGTCAGTTTGGAGGCCAGATCGCCATCATTGGTCAGCAGCAGCACACCGGTCGTGTTTCTGTCCAGACGGCCTACCGGATAGATACGTTCCTTGCAGGCATCCTTCACGCAGTCCATAACCGTCTTGCGTTCTTGCGGGTCATCCGAGGTGGTCACGCAATCCTTCGGTTTGTTCAACAGCACATAGACCTTGCGCTCGATGTTCACCGGCTGGTCGTGGAACTTGATTTCATCCGTACGCTTTACCTTCGTGCCGAGTTCCGTCACCACCACGCCATTCACCGAAACGACCCCTGCCGTAATGAACTCATCGGCCTCACGACGTGAGCAGATACCGGCGTTGGCCAGGTACTTGTTCAGACGGATCGGTTCGTTCGGGTCGGTCAGGATATCCTTGTACTCCATCTGCTTCTTCGCGCTGTATTTGGCGTTCGGATTATAGTTGGACGTACGGGGACGGAATCCTCCACCCTGCTGCCGGTTATTATTATAGCCGTTGGATGCTTTCTGATAACCGTTGTTTCCGCCGAAACGCGGACGCGGACTGTACGGACGCTGCGTTCCCTCGCCTTGTTCGCCCGCATTGTTGAAGCGCGGACGGTACGGACGCTGTTCGCCACCTTCCTGGTTATAATAGCCGTTATTGTTGTAGCGCGGACGCTGGTTGTTGTAAGAGCGCTGCTGATAGCCTTCGCCCTGCTGGCTGCCGTTGTTGTAGCGCGGACGGTACGGACGTTGTTCGCCTCCTTCCTGATTCTGATACGACGGACGGCCTTGTCCGTACGAACGACGGGGATGACCATCATTGTTCCTGAAATTCGGATTGTAAGAACGGTACGGACGTTCATTGCCCTCATTTGCCGCATTGAAGCGGGGACGACGTCCATACGAGCTTCCTCCCTCGTTACGGTTGCTGTATCTGTTGCCACCTTCTCTGTGATACGATTTATAACCATCGCGGCCAGACTGTGTCTTCTCTCCTTCAAGTCTGTTTTCGTTTTCTTCCATAATTGTTTGTTTTTGTAAAATTAGTATTGCCCTCGCGGGCGTTGTTTTTTTCTTATTATATATTATATAATGTATAGTATATGTCTTCTGGGGATGTGCTTACACACCGGTGTAGTTGTGGGGAGTGATGACACGCAGTTCCTCCTTGACAGCCTCGCTTACGTCCAGCGTTTCGATGAATTCCTTAATGGATGCTTCTGTAATCGCCTGGTTCGTCCGTGTCAAGGCCTTCAAGGCTTCATACGGATGCGGATAGGCCTCACGGCGCAGGATGGTCTGGATAGCTTCCGCCACCACGCTCCAGCAGTTGTCCAAATCACTGTAAATCTTCGCTTCGTTCAGCAGCAGCTTGCCCAGTCCCTTCAACGAGCTCTGAATGGCAATCACGGTGTGCCCGAACGGCACGCCGATGTTGCGCAATACGGTCGAGTCGGTCAGGTCACGCTGCAGGCGGGATACCGGCAGTTTGCCCGACAGATGTTCCAGAACGGCGTTGGCCACCCCCAGGTTGCCCTCCGCATTCTCGAAGTCAATGGGGTTCACCTTGTGGGGCATGGCACTGGAGCCCACTTCGCCCGCCTTGATTTTCTGCTTGAAATATTCCATAGAGATATATTGCCAGAAATCGCGGTTCATGTCAATCATGATGGTGTTGATGCGCTTCATGGCATCGAAGATGGCTCCCAGATTGTCATAGTTGGAAATCTGAGTAGTGTATTCCTCGCGTTCCAGTCCGAGCTTCTCTGCCACAAACTTGTTGCCGAACGCTTTCCAGTCGAAGGCAGGATAAGCTACATGGTGGGCATTGTAGTTGCCGGTGGCCCCACCGAACTTCGCCGTTACAGGACATGCCTTCAGCACCGCCAGCTGACGGTTCAGACGATAGGCAAACACCATGATTTCCTTGCCCAGGCGGGTAGGAGAAGCCGGTTGGCCGTGTGTCTTGGCCAGCATCGGGATGTCCTTCCATTCTTCGGCATACGCCGTCAGCCTATCGATAAGCTGCTGCAGCTGCGGATAATACACCTCCTCCAGCGCATCTTTGACAGACAAAGGCACCGACGTGTTGTTGATGTCCTGCGATGTCAGTCCGAAATGGATGAACTCCTTGTACTGCTCCAGGCCACCCAACTTGTCAAATTGTTCCTTGATGAAATACTCAACGGCCTTCACGTCATGATTGGTCACGCTCTCTATTTCCTTGATGCGTGCCGCATCCGCTTCCGAGAACTGACGGTAGATGTCACGCAAGGCATCAAACAATGTATGGTCAAACGATGCCAGCTGGGGCAACGGCAATTCACACAACGTAATAAAATATTCAATTTCTACCCGCACCCGGTATTTTATGAGTGCATATTCTGAAAAATACGCGGCCAAAGCTCCCGCTTTGCTTCTGTATCGTCCGTCAATCGGAGATACGGCCGTGAGTAAATCAAGCTCCATCATGTTGGTTATCTAATTATTTTAGAGACTTTGTTATGATATCATCATTTTAGGCTGCAAAAATAATGCTTTTTCTTTA
Organism: uncultured Bacteroides sp.; assembly: GCA_945833835.1. GTDB lineage: Bacteria > Bacteroidota > Bacteroidia > Bacteroidales > Bacteroidaceae > Phocaeicola. The sequence goes on along the minus strand of CAMAFR010000013.1, from coordinate 37,440 downwards.
GTAAACAGAACCTGAACAGAAAAGTTTAGTATTTTTAGGGTATGCCTGGACTGGCGGTCCGCATCCGGTTCCAAACGTTTCAGAACCAAATCAAAACACTATCCGCCTTTCAGGAGATGACGGACCAGTTGGCCTGCTGCCTGCGCATCTCAAGCAAGCGGCGCCATACGACAGCATTTTCGGGACGTTCGGCATTCGGATCCTCCTCCAACAAACGCTCGGCAATGCCACGCACATGCTGCAACAGCTGGCCGTCGCGGGCTATGTCGGCAATCTTGAGGTCGAAGGCAATGCCGCTTTGCTGCGTCCCTTCCAGGTCGCCCGGTCCCCGCAGCTTCAAGTCGGCTTCGGCTATCTCAAACCCGTCATTGGTGCGCACCATAATCTCGATGCGGCGACGCGTGTCCTCGCTCAGCTTATACCCTGTGACCAGGATGCAATACGACTGGTCGGCGCCACGTCCTACCCTGCCCCGGAGCTGGTGCAGCTGCGAAAGGCCAAAACGTTCGGCATTCTCGATGACCATGACCGACGCATTGGGTACGTTCACCCCCACTTCTATCACCGTCGTGGCCACCATTATCTGTGTTTCGCATTGCAGGAACCGCTGCATTTCCCCGTCTTTCTCGGCCGGCTTCATTTTGCCGTGCACTTTGCTCACCTGGTATTCGGGAAAAGCCTCGCAGATATGTAGATAGCCTTCCTCCAGATTCTTGATGTCCATTTTCTCGCTCTCCTGAATCAGCGGATAGACAATATAGGCCTGCCTGCCGGACTGCAACTGCTGACGGATAAAGGCATAAAGCGACGGCCGGCGGTTGTCGAACTGGTGGAGCGTCTGTATGGGTTTCCGGCCGGGTGGAAGCTCGTCGATGACCGAGACATCCAAATCGCCATACAGCGTCATGGCGAGCGTGCGGGGAATGGGGGTGGCTGTCATGACCAGCACATGCGGCGGACAAACGTTCTTGGCCCACAACTTGGCGCGCTGGGCCACGCCGAAACGGTGCTGCTCGTCAATGACCACCAATCCCAACGAAGAGAAATTCACGGTGTCTTCCAGCACGGCATGGGTACCGATCAGGATGTGGACATCTCCCGTCAGCAAATCGCGCAAGATGGTTTCCCGTTTCTTTCCTTTGACACTACCGGTGAGCAGCTCCACACGGATCTTCATGCCCGACAGGAAACGGGTGATGGTTTCCAGATGCTGGACGGCGAGAATCTCGGTAGGAGCCATCAGGCATGACTGGAAACCGTTATCGACGGCTATGAGCATGGTCATCAACGCCACCAGCGTCTTGCCGCTGCCCACGTCACCCTGCAACAGACGGTTCATCTGCCTGCCGCTGCCCATGTCGCGGCGCATTTCGCGGATGACCCGCTTTTGGGCATTGGTCAATTCGAATGGAAGATAATGGGTATAGAAGGTGTGGAACGCCTCGCCCACCTTGCCGAACACATAGCCCCGGTACTTGAAACGGCGTTCCTTCGTGTAACGGAGGATGTTCAGCTGGACATAAAACAGCTCTTCGAACTTCAACCGGTATTGCGCCTTGCGCAACAGGTCGGGCGTCTTCGGGAAATGGATATTATACAACGCATCTGCCAGTGGCATCAAGTGATGCTCGGCCACCAGCCGCGGGCTGAGCGTCTCCTCGAAAACCTCGTGCTGCAATGCCTGAAACAAATGGTTCATCAGCTTCTCGATGGCGTTCGAGGTCATCATGCTGCGCTTCATGCGCTCTGTCGTATTGTAATACGGACGCAGTCCTAAAGAAGAGAACGTCAACTCGCCCACCGTTTCCATTTCCGGATGCACCACGCTGATACGGTTGTTGAACACTACCGGCTTGCCGAACACCAGGTACTCCTCGTTGGCCTTGTAACGGCCTGTCACAAACTTCAGCCCTTGAAACCAGACGAGGTCAATGACCCCCGTCCCATCCGAGAAATGGCCTACCAGCCGGCGTTTCGCCCCTTCACCGAAGGTCTCGAAGCTCAGCACCTTGCCCCGCAACTGGATATAAGGCATATTGCCGTCTATCTCACCAATGGTGTACAGACGGCTGCGATCCACATATTTATAAGGGAAATAATACAGCAAATCCTTGAAGGACACTATTTGCAGTTCCTTCTCCAGCAGGGCGGCACGCTGCGGTCCCACTCCTGGCAGGTATTTGATGTCACGGACGGCCCAATCGAGCATAAGGCTTTATTCTATCAGTGCCTCGGCCACTTTCAAATCAAAAGGTGTCGTGAGCTTGATGTTCTCCCGGTTGCCTTCGACCAGCGTCACCTGCTCCCCCAATGCCTCGACCACCGAGGCATCATCCGTAAAAAACGGCGTGTACGGCTGCCGGTAGGCGCGTTGAAGCAGTTCCACGGTAAAGACCTGCGGTGTCTGCACCAGCTTATAGTGGTCACGGGGAACCGTCACACTGGCTCCGGTGTCATCGGTCAGCCGGCGTACCGTCTCGACAACCCCTATCACCGGTATGACCGCTCCGTGTGCGGCCGCCGCCTCATAGCACCGTGCTATCACCTCCTGTGCGACAAACGGACGCACCCCGTCGTGTACGCCGACCACTCCTTCGGTCCCTTCAATCAAGGCCAGACCATTCCGCACCGAGTGGAAACGGGTCTCTCCCCCATCGGCAATGCGATGGGGAAGCCCGAAATCATATTCGCGGCAAAGTGCTTTCCAGCTCTCCTGCTGGTCGGCCGGGAGCACCAAAATCAGTTCCATGTCGGGACTGTAGGCATAAAAGGTCTCCAACGTACGCATCAAGACCGGCTTTCCCTTGACAGGAAGGAACTGCTTGGGGACACTGCCCCCCATGCGCAAACCCTTTCCACCCGCCACGACTATCAGATACTTCTTCATCAGGCGAACAACATTCCTTTCTTCACCTCCATCATTTTTTCCGCTCCGGCCAGTCGTTCGAGCAAGGCAAAGCCGAACTCGGCTGCGGCTGCGGGACCCTTTGCCAGAATGAAGTTGGCATCGGTCTCTACCATCCGGCCGCTACAGGCCGCACCTTCCAGGTATTCTTCAAAACCCGGATAGCAGGTAGCTTTTCTGCCTTTCAGCAATCCCCGCTTGCCATAGACCATCGGAGCCGCACAAATGGCCGCCAAGAGTTTTCCTTCGGCAGCGGCCTCCATAATCAGCCGGCCCAGTCCAGGATGTGCGTCCAGATGGAGGGCACCCGGCATTCCGCCCGGCAAAACAATCATTTCCACATTTTCGGGATTCACTTCATCGAACATCTTGTCGGCCTGCACGGCTATGCCATGCGCTCCGGTCACCCATGGCTGGTCTGCCACCGATACGGTCTGCACATCCAACCCGCCTCGACGCAAAATGTCTAACGGAAGCATTGCCTCCACTTCTTCAAATCCTTCTGCCAAAAATATACAAATTGTTTTCATAGGCTTTATTTCAATTTAAAATAATAGGTTATGGTTCCACTCTGATTGTCCACACCGGTCACGGTATTGAACCGTGCCTTGCGGGCCGCTTCTTCGGCCGCCTTGCGCAAAGCGGGATTCACCGTATTGGTGCGTTTGTTGATGCTGGTGCTGATGACCTGTCCGGCAGGGTTCACGACGATGGTGACCACCACCCGTCCTTCATCCTGCACATTATACACCGGCACGGGCAATCCGCCAGGGCCGAGCGACCGTCCGTTCAGGTCGAACGTACCGTATCCTCCCACTCCCGAGGTCTTCCCCGTATTGCTGTTGCCCTGCGGGCTCCCCTGAATGCCGGTTCCGGCAGCCGCACTGCCGGCACTGCCCATCTGTGAGCCTTTCCCGAAGGCACCCGCTATCTTGCTGGCAGCCGCCTGGGCAGCCGCACGTTCGGCCTCGGCCCTTTTTTCAGCCTCGGTCTTTTCCTTGGGTTTCTCCGCCGGCTGAGGTTCTTTCGGCTTTTCCTTGGGCTTTTCGACCGGTTGTTTTTCTTTCGGCTTCTCCTGTCTGGGCTTCTCCTGCTTGGGCTTTTCCTGCTTGACCACCAGCGAAGGCTCCTCCTTCTGGGTCATCAGCGGCTGTTCGGGCTGTGGCGACGGCTCCGGCACGACCGGTTCCGGAACTTCCGGCTCAGGTTGCGGCAGCACCTCCACATCCGTCAGCCTATAAGGGTCGGCCTCCCCTTTGGCCAGCTCCATATTCCCCAGCATAACTGGCACGCCTCCTTCTTCCGCCTTTTCGGGCGGCAGCAGTGTGTAGCATAGGAGCAGCAGCACCAGCAACACGTGCAGCACTATCGTTCCGACAATTCCAGTTATCTTACTTTGTTTCATTCTTTATTCTATTGACGAATTAACAGGCAGAGGCGGCGGAAACGCATCTCACCGCCCGCGGCCTGCCTACTCATTTGCTTTTGTCCGGCCTGCGTGTGGCCAACACCATCTTGAAATGGTTTTCGTTCGCAATGTTCAGGATGCGCACAATTTCACGGTACGGTATCGATTCGTCGGCATACAACGCCACATACATCTCGGGTTCCTTCTGAGCGCAGTCTTGCAAGAACGCCGGCACCTCCTCAATGTCTAACGGCATTTCATCCTCGTTGCCGAAGGCTCCGTAATAGTTCAAATCCTTGTCGATGATTACCCGTGCCAACGGCTTGGCCGATGTCTGTTCGGAACCTTGCGGCAGCAATACCTTGATGGCGTTCGGCGACACCATGGTCGAAGTAATCATGAAAAATATCAGCAGCAGGAAGATGAGGTCGGTCATGGACGACATGCTGAAGCTGGGAGATATTTTCTGTCTTCTTTTCAGTGCCATAAGCGGTTATTTTTCGTTCGGTTCATTCAGCAGGTCCATAAAGGCAATGGTGCGGGCCTCCATCTGTCCGACCACCTTATCCACCCGATACACCAGATGGTTATAGGCGAACATGACCGCAATGCCGACCACCAGACCGCCCACCGTGGTAATCATGGCCTCATAGATACCGCTCGACAGCAGGGTGATGTCGATGTTGTTGCCGGCATTGGCCATATTCCAGAAGGCACGCACCATACCCGTCACCGTACCGAGGAAGCCCAGCATCGGCGCACCGCTGGAAATGGTCGCCATGATGGAAAGTCCGTTCTCCAGCTTGGCCACCTCGATGTTTCCGGTGTTCTCGATGGCTGCCTGCACATCGGCCGTCGGGCGGTTCATACGGGCAATGCCTTTCTCAATCATGCGGGCCGACGGTGTATTGGTAATGCGGCAATAGTTGATAGCGGACTTTATCTCACCGGTACGGATATAGTCCCGGATACGGTCCATAAACAACGGGTCGTCTTTCCCTGCCTTACGGATGGCCACCGTCCGTTCGAAAAAGATGTAGAAGGCCACCACCGACATCAAGGCCAGAATCACCATAATCCATCCTCCCTTGCAGGCCATATCCAACAAATTCATCTCAGGTTCGCCCGAAGCGATGGGCGTGAGTACCGGATTCGCTCCGGCCAGCGTATCGGCTGCATTCAGCGCAGCCTGAAGCAAAAATGTCATCATACTCAGAATGTGTATTTTGAAATAATAAACAGCAGACAAGACCCCTCTTCCAAGAAAAGGCATCGGACAGCCTCCGCGAGACAGCCTTGTCCTGATGGGTTACCTACGGACCTCCCCTTAACGGAGGCAGTCCTTATATTCTTCTATCGTTTGTTTCAGGCCCAGGTACAGCGCATCACAAATCAGCGCATGACCGATGGACACCTCGTCCACCCAAGGGATATTGGCATGGAAAAAGCGCAGGTTCTCTAAGCTCAGGTCATGGCCGGCGTTCAGCCCCATGCCCAGGCTGCGCACCACTTTGGCCGCCTCGACAAACGGTGCGACCGCTGTTTCGGGATGCTTCGGATAAGCTGTCGCATACGGCTCGGTGTACAGCTCCACGCGGTCGGCTCCTGCCTTGGCGGCATATTCTATCATCACAGGGTCTGTCCCCACAAAAATGGAGGTACGCACACCGGCATTGCCGAAAGTGTCCATCAAATCCGTCAGGAAGTCCAGGTGTTCCTTGGTGTTCCATCCGGCGTTGGAAGTAATCTGGTCGGGCGCGTCGGGCACCAGCGTCACCTGGTGGGGCTTCACCTTCAGCACCAGGTCAATGAACTCCTTCGAGGGATAGCCCTCGATATTGAACTCCGTTTTCAGCAGCGGGCGCAGCGCATAGACATCCGCATAACGGATGTGACGTTCATCCGGGCGCGGATGTACCGTAATACCCTCCGCGCCAAACGCCTCGCAGTCTAACGCCACCTTCTCCACATTCGGGTTATTGCCGCCCCGCGCATTCCGCAAGGTAGCCACCTTGTTTATATTTACACTTAATTTCGTCATATTGCGTGAATTTTTTATATCTTTGCATCTACAAAACTTTGCAAAGTTAGCAGTTTTACGAGAAACTTGTCAAGATAACCCGTTAAAAATACCATTCGCCATGCAACAAACGATGAAATTCGCGCTGTTCGGAAACACTTTCCAGGCACATAAGTCGGCTCACGCCACTCATCTGCTGGAAATTCTGCGCAAGAAAGGTGCCGAGATTTGCATCAGCAGCGAGTTTTATGATTTTTTGCGACATCACACCCGGGCCAACCTCTGTGGGCTGGACACGTTTGAGGGCGACGACTTCAGTGCCGACATGGTGCTGAGCATCGGTGGAGACGGCACCTTTCTGAAGGCGGCCAGCCGGGTGGGCACCAAAAACATCCCCATCCTCGGCATCAACACCGGCCGTCTGGGTTTTCTGGCAGACATCTCGCCCGACAGTATGGAAGAGACCTTCGATGAAATCTACCGGGGGCATTACCTGGCCGAGCCGCGGCGGGTACTGCAACTGTCGTGCGACGGGCAGAACCTGAAAGGCTGTCCGTACGGACTGAACGAAATCGCCGTGCTGAAGCGTGACAGCTCGTCCATGATTACCATCCATGCCTATGTAGACGGCAACCTGCTCAACTCGTACCAGGCCGACGGACTGATTGTCGCCACCCCGACCGGCTCCACCGGCTATGCGCTCAGTGTGGGCGGCCCCATCCTGGTCCCCCAAAGCGGCACCATGACCGTGACCGCCGTAGCTCCCCACAGCCTCAACGTCCGCCCCATCGTGCTGCGTGATGACTGGGAAATCACCCTCGACGTAGAAAGCCGCAGCCATAACTTCCTGGTCTCCATCGACGGACGGAGCGAAACCTTGCACGAAGGCACCCGCCTGACCATCGGACGTGCGGCACACGTCATCCGCATCGTCAAGCGGTACAACCACACGTTCTTCAACACCCTGCGCGACAAGATGATGTGGGGCATGGACAGCCGCCTCTGACCCCTATCCTATAGATATATCATTTTCATCTAATTTTCCAATAGCAAACTCCGTTATAAATTAGAGTTTCCCATTTAGTGCCGCTACAAGTATCCGTAGCGGCGATTACGACACACAAAGTTATCCATATTTAGAACTAAGACAGAAATTACGATTTTATTATTTCCCAGAAATCCCTTATCTTCGCAGCGTATTCAAGAAGCCCCGCTCTGGCGGCCTCCCCTACGGATAACCACTTTCAATTAAGGACTAAATTATGGATTCAACAAACATCTGCATCATCAAGAGAGACGGAAAACGGGAACATTTCTCTCCCGCCAAGATTGTCAACGCCATCGGCAAGGCTTTTACCGCCAGCGGACTGGACCATCAAGAAGACCTGATCAATGAAATCACCCGGCGCGTCATCATGCGTTTCGGAACGACCACCATCGGTGTGGAGGAGATCCAAGACCTGGTGGAAACCGAACTGATGAAAGTACAGCCCGACGTGGCCAAGAAATACATCATCTACCGCCAGTGGCGGAACACCGAGCGCGACAAGAAGACCCACATGAAACAGGTCATGGACGGCATCGTGGCCATCGACAAGAACGACGTCAACCTGAGCAATGCCAATATGTCGAGCCATACGCCTGCCGGACAGATGATGACGTTCGCCTCTGAGGTGACCAAGGACTATACCTACAAATACCTCCTCCCGAAAAAATTCGCAGAGGCTCACCAGCTGGGCGACATCCACATCCATGACTTAGACTATTATCCCACCAAAACCACCACCTGCATCCAATACGACCTGGACGACTTGTTCGAGCGCGGATTCCATACCAAGAACGGCAGCATCCGCACCCCCCAATCCATCCAGAGCTATGCCACCCTGGCCACCATCATCTTCCAGACCAACCAGAACGAGCAGCACGGCGGACAGGCCATCCCCGCCTTCGACTTCTTCATGGCCAAAGGTGTCCTGAAATCCTACCAGAAGGCCGTCGCCTCCATCCTCTCGTTCTATTTGGAGATGAAAGGGCACGCCATCGACGAAGATACCCTGCTTTCGTACGTCAAAGAATCTCTCAACGGCATCCAGCCCGACGAAGCCTGCCGCACGGCCTTCACCGGCCTGCTGGCCCAGCATGACATCCGCTTGGAGCAAGACGAGCTGGAGCACATCCTGCACAAGGCCTACGAGCGCACCCGCAAGGACACGCACCAGGCCATGGAAGGATTCATCCACAACCTGAACACGATGCACTCCCGCGGAGGGAACCAGGTGGTGTTCAGCTCCATCAACTACGGTACCGACACTTCGGCCGAAGGACGCATGGTCATCGAGGAGCTGCTCACCGCTACCGTCGAAGGACTGGGCACCCGCGGAGAGGTTCCTGTTTTCCCTATCCAAATCTTCAAGGTGAAAGACGGCGTTTCTTATTCGGAAGCCGACTACCGGCTGGCCATGACCGACTTCGAAGCCGCCCTGGCAGGCAAGATGAAGTTCGCGACTCCCAACTTCGACTTGCTGCTGAAGGCGTGCCGCACCACGGCCAAGGCCCTGTTCCCCAACTTCATGTTCCTCGACACTCCGTTCAACCGCCACGAGAAGTGGGACATCAACGACCCGAAGCGTTACCGCTACGAGCTGGCCACGATGGGATGCCGCACACGGGTCTTCGAAAACGTCAACGGCGAAAAAACCTCTTTGGGGCGTGGCAACCTGTCGTTCACGACCCTCAACATGCCCCGACTGGCCATCGAAGCCCACCGGCAGGCAGCACAACTGGTCGGGACCGACAACCGGGAGGCCCTCGAACAGAAGACCAAGGAACTGTTCCTACAGTCCGTACACCAGACCGCAGAGCTGGTGGCCGAACAGCTGTACGCCCGCTACCAGTACCAGCGCACCGCCCTGGCCCGCCAGTTCCCCTTCATGATGAGCAACAACGTGTGGAAGGGCGGAGCAGCCCTCAACCCCAACGAGGAAGTGGGCGACGTGCTGAAACAAGGCACACTGGGCATCGGCTTCATCGGAGGACACAATGCGATGGTGGCCATCTACGGCGAAGGCCACGGCCACAACCGGAAAGCCTGGGACACGCTGTATGAGGCCGTGGAAGAGATGAACAAGGTGGCCGAAGCCTACAAAGCCAAGTTCCACCTGAACTACTCCGTACTGGCCACCCCCGCCGAAGGACTCTCGGGCCGCTTCACCCGGATGGACCGACGCAAGTACGGCATCATCCCTGGCGTGAACGACCGCGACTACTATGTCAACTCGTTCCATGTAGACGTGAAAGAACCGATTACCATCGTCGAGAAAATCAAGTGCGAGGCCCCCTTCCATGCCCTGACCAAAGGCGGACACATCACCTACGTGGAACTGGACGGCGAGGCCCAGAAGAACGTACGTGCCATAGCCAAGATTGTCAAGGTGATGCACGACGAAGGCATCGGCTACGGCTCCATCAACCACCCGGTAGACACCTGCCACGAATGCGGCTACAAAGGGGTCATCTACGACAAGTGCCCCATCTGCAACAGCGAGAACATCCTACGTATGCGCCGCATCACCGGCTATCTTACCGGCGACCTGAACAGCTGGAATTCCGCCAAACGGGCCGAAGAGCATGACCGAGTGAAACACGGCTGATCCCCCTGCCGGCAGCAGAGGATACGAACCCACAGAGAGAGGGTGTGCCCACCTACAGCCGTAGGTGGGCACGCCCTCCTCTCGACAACCAAAAACTCCCCCCCACTTAACGATACGCCCCATGCTCCACTTGCTTTACACCTATCCCGAAACCATTGTCGATGGCGAAGGCATCCGTTACTCCATCTACCTGGCCGGATGTTCACACTGCTGCCCCGGATGCCATAACCCGGAATCATGGAACCCACAGGCCGGACAACCTCTCACCGACGAACGGCTGGATGCCATCCTCCAGGAAATCGACGCCAATCCGTTGCTGGACGGGGTCACCTTCTCGGGCGGTGACCCTTTCTTCGACCCCGAAGACTTCCTGCCTGTCCTGCAACGGGTCAGGACAGCCACCTCACTGAACATCTGGTGCTACACCGGCTATACCTACGAACAGCTGGCCAACGATGCCCGCCGACGCCCGTTGCTGCCCTTCATCGATGTGCTGGTAGACGGTCCGTTTGACAAAATGCAATATTCACCCACCTTAGAGTTCAGAGGGAGCCGCAACCAACGCATCATTTTGCTAAAAAATGGTGTCCTTTCGAAAGTTCTCTCGCAATAAACTGCGAAAATCACAACTCCAACCTCCCGTAACATCTGTTCTGTTAAAGTATGTGTCCGCACACGGACAACCGCACACCGACACTTGATTTATATCATGAAATGAGGAAATAAAGCCATTATTCTCCCCTAACTCCTTGCAGATTACGAAAAAAGACCTACCTTTGCACCGTGGTTGTGAAACCAGAGAGCCAACAAGTTATATGAAGTAAAGTTTTTAAGGTAAATTAAGGTATTAGATAGAAGACAAAGGCGATTGTTTTTTGGAGAAACCAACAAAAAGCAAATGACAATGTTTTAGGTTAGGATTTTTTAAAGGTAAGAGTTTAGTAAAGTTTTTAAGGTAAGAAGACAACACAAAAGTTTGCTACGAAACTAAACAGACGCAACAGATGCAAGAACCCTGTACTTGGGGGTTCTTCAAGAGACAAGCGGTGTTCTACGATGAGTCGGACTATCGCTTTTTTTATGCCCTTACCAGGGCCTGCCCGCACTCAGTCCGCTTTCTCGATCAGCACCGTGGCATAGGCGGCGATGCCCTCCTCGCGTCCGGTGAATCCCAGCTTCTCGGTCGTAGTCGCCTTGACGGACACCTCGTCGGCATCCACCCGCATCACACGGGCCAGCGTCTCTTGCATCCGCGGGATGTGCACTTTCAGCTTCGGCCGTTCCGCACACACCGTCGCATCCACATTCCCCACCCGATACCCTTTGGTGGCTATCAGGTCCACCGTCTTGGCCAGCAGAATCTTGCTGTCGATATTGGCATACTCTCCCGCCGTGTCCGGGAAGTGGTACCCTATGTCGCGCATATTGGCCGCCCCCAGCAACGCATCACAAATGGCATGAATCAGCACATCGGCATCCGAATGGCCCAACAGGCCCATTTCATGCTCCAGCAGGATACCGCCCAACCACAACTCGCGTCCGGTCACCAACCGGTGTACATCGAACCCGAAACCTACTCTTATCTTGCTCATCGTATATAAAAATCCAATACTTTTTCCTGTTCCAGATATCCTTCCAGATGATTGTCTATCGCCACAGGACCGATACCCGCCGGCGTACCCGTATAGAGCAGGTCGCCAATCTTCAGCGTGCAGAAGCGGCTGACGTAGGCAATGATCCGGTCCACGCTGAACAGCATGTCGCCCGTCCAGCCCTGCTGTACCGTCTTCCCGTCAATATCCAAGTGGAAGCGGATGTCCTGAATGGACTTCATGCGCTCTACCGGTACCCAGTCGCCGATGACGGCGGCATTGTCAAACCCCTTGCAGAGCTCCCAAGGCCTGCCGGCGGCACGGAACCGCTGCTGCAAGTCGCGGGCGGTGAAGTCAATGCCCACCGTCACCGCATCATAATAGCGGTGGGCGAAGCGTTCGGAGATGTTCTTGCCGAGCCGGCAGATGCGCACCACCAGCTCTGTCTCGTAGTCCACACGCTCGCAAAAGTCGGGGATAAAGAAAGGCTTGCCGTCTTTCAGCAGCGCCGAATCAGGTTTCATGAATATCACGGGCTCCTGCGGCAACGCCTCGCCTGCATGCAGCTCCTGGCAGTGCAGGCCATAATTCATACCTATAGCTATAATCTTCATACGGAAAGGTTGTTTTTTTCTGTTTCATTCAGTCGGTTGAACATCACCGCCAGCTGCGCATAGAGCGAGGTGTTCTGCACCACGATGTGCTCCGGCACCCGGATGCGGAACGGCGTGAAGTTCCAGATGGCCCTGATGCCTCCGGCCACCATCTTGTCGGTCACCTGCTGGGCGAAGTTGATGGGCACCGTGAGTACCCCGATGCTGACACCGTCGGCCTGCATCCGCCGCTCGAAGTCGTCCGAGTGATAGATGGGGATGCCGTGGATGGCCGTGCCCACTAACCGGGGGTCCACATCAAACGCCCCCACAATCTGCAACCCGAAGTGCGCCAGACCGGCATCGCTGAGCAAGGCGCCTCCCAGGTTGCCCACGCCGAACAGATAAGCACGGTGCAGTTCGGTAAACCCGAGAAAATCCTCCAGCACCTGTATCAGGCGGTCAATCTCATAGCCCACCCGTGTCCGTCCGGTGATATTCACATACGAGAGGTCCTTGGCTATCTGGGAAGCGTCGATATTGATCTGGCGCGAGATCTGCGTGGACGACACATAGGTCTCCCCCTTCTCTTTCATCAGCTTTGCGTTTGAAAGATACCACGGAAGCCTGCGAAGCGTAGGTTCCGGTATTCTGTCCGGGATTTTGCTGCTGCCTGTCATCGGAATTCGTTGGATGCTTGTTGCAGATGCAAAAATACATTATATCCCCGGAAAAACCGAATGATTTTTAATAGGATTTAGAGGAATCATCCTTGAAAATTGAGAATAATAGCTGTACATTTGGAGCAGGTACACCTCATCTTCGAGTGGTCGAAGCATTGGCTGCCAAGAAGATGGGATGACGAGAGAACATTGTAATGACAGCAACAAAAAAAACAGCAACCATCATCAATGACCATGAAAATACTGACTGCTTTCGATTCGTTTAAAGGGTGCATCACTGCCGAAGAGGCCTGCCGGGCGGCGGCCCAAGGGATTCGTGCGGCGCTGCCCGATGCCACCATCGTACAAATGCCCTTGAGCGATGGGGGTGAAGGGCTTGTCGACTGTGTCCGCCGGCTTTTGCCAGTCACACCGGTCACGCTGACCGTACACGGGCCTTTGATGGAGCCGACCGAGTGCACGTATGCCCTCTCGGCCGACGGACAAACGGCCTATATGGAGCTGGCGGCTGCCTGCGGACTCACCCAAGTGCCTCCGGACCGGCGCGACCCTACGAAGACCACCACCTACGGTGTAGGAGAGATGATGGCCGACGCCTTGCGCCGAGGGTGCGGAAAGATAGTCATGGGCATCGGGGGAAGCGCCACCTGCGATGCCGGACAGGGGATGCTGGAAGCCATGCGGGACAGCGGCTGCCTGCATACCCCCTGCCAGTGGGTGGTGGCGTGTGATGTCGGCAATCCGCTCTACGGCCCCAACGGTGCGGCCTACGTCTTCGCCCCTCAGAAAGGGGCCACTCCCGAGCAAGTGGCCTGGCTCGACCGACGCCTGCGGGCGTTTGCCCGCGCCACCGAAGCCGCCGGAATCGCCTCCCCCGAATGGGCGGACCATCCCGGAGCCGGAGCGGCAGGCGGCATCGGCTATGCCTTCCTCGCCTACTTCGGGGCAGAGCTACGTTCGGGGATAGACATTGTGCTGGACATCGCACGGTTTGACAGCGAGCTTCAGGAGGCCGGGCTGGTCATCACCGGCGAAGGGAAATCTGACGGACAGACCTTGATGGGGAAAGTGCCCCATGGAGTGCTGAGACGCTGCCGGCAGGCCGGCGTGCCCGTCTGGCTGCTGTCGGGGGCGATAGACGACGCTTCCGCCACCCTCTCCCGCCATTTTGACAAGGTGCGCAGCATCAACGAGGGCGACACACGTCCGCTGTCGCAGTTGCTGCAACCTGCTGTGGCAACGGCCAACCTCGAAAAGACCGTCCGCCAGTTATTACTGGCTTTCAGCCGCCGGAACAACGGCTTCTAAGGGTACGTCCCTGTACCTACACAGGCGTTCGCACGCCGTCGAACAACCGTCTGACAGCTGTCAGACACTTGACCGACTACCGTCGGACAATCGTTTGACGACGTGCGAACGCCTTTCTATACCGTCCGGCACTTGCACAAAACCCTTGAATGGCTATACTATCTTATGAAAAACAGGACAGGAATGAAACAAAAAACGTATCTTTGCCCCGCAACAAACATTCAGGCACATGAAAAAGAACGATTGGAAAGAACGGCTCAACATCGTGTACTCCACCAACCCGGACTTCTGCTATGCGACGGAAGCCGAGGAGGAAACGCCCACCCCCGACAAGCGGCAGCAACGGCTGCGGGTCAGCATCGAGAAGAAAGGCCGGGGCGGCAAGACCGTGACCGTCATCGCCGGCTTCACCGGTACCGGCGAGGACCTGGACAAGCTGGGCAGGCTGCTCAAGAACAAATGTGGCGTGGGAGGCACGGTCAAGGAGGGGGAAATCCTCCTGCAAGGCGAATGGAGGCAGCGCGTCATCGACCTGCTGAAAGCCGAAGGATACACCCAGACCCGATAGACCGGTTCCAACACCCGGCTTCATGTGACCGTCATCCACGGCTCTGCCGATTCATCATCAACTGACTTTATATGAACAAGAAAACCGTAACACGCGGAGCCATCGCGCTCCGACGGCCCCTCACCGAAACCGCAAGAAGGGAGGTGGCACAATGAAGACAGCTATCATCGGTGCCGGCAACATGGGCGGCGCCATTGCACGCGGACTGGCCCAAGGACACTATGTGACGGCGGCGGACATCACCGTCTCCAACCCCAGTGCGGCCAAGCTGGAAAGGCTGAAGGCCGAATTTCCGGCACTGAACATCACGCATGACAACCGTGCGGCCGCTGCGGACGCCGACCTCATCATCCTGGCCGTGAAGCCCTGGAAAGTGGAAGAAGTGCTCCGGGAGCTGCAGCCGCACCGTCCGCAGATAGTGGTTTCGGTCGCCGCCGGACTGACGTTCGACACCCTGTCACGCTATGTGGAAGACGGCATGACCCTCTTCCGTGTCATACCGAACACCGCCATCTCCGAGGGTGCCAGCATGACGCTGGTGGCCGCCCACAACGCCTCGGACGAGCAGACCCGTCTGCTGCTGTCTATCTTCAACGAAATGGGGATGGCCATGCTGCTCGAAGAGAAACAGTTCGCCTGCGCCACCGCCCTCACTTCCTGCGGCATCGCCTACGTGCTGAAGTATGTGCAGGCCGCCATGCAGGCCGGTGTGGAAGGGGGACTGCGCCCCAAGGAAGCCCAGCAGATGCTGGCACAGACCCTCGAAGGGGCCGCCCGCCTGCTGTTAGACAAAGACACGCATCCTGCTGTAGAAATAGACAAGGTGACGACACCGGGCGGCATCACCATCCGCGGCATCAACGAACTGGAACATGCGGGCTTCAGCTCGGCCATCATCCGGGCCATGAAAGCCAGCATGTAAGGCAGAGGGGCTACACCCGCAACCGCCTGCCCGTGGGGGAAGGGCTGTCCGCAACGGCCCTCACGGCAGGCCGTACAGCCCTCCGCCCGTCAGCGGACAAAACTCTTGCGGGCCCACTTCAGGCTGTTCCAACGCCCGACGAACAACAGGGCACGGATATTCTCATCCAGACAGAAGGCACACCACATGCCGGCCAGCCCCCAGCCCCAATGGATGCCAAAGAGGTAACTGAAGCCGACAGACACCGTCCACTGCACCACCACCCCCATATAGAACGGATAGTTCACATCGCCCGCCGAGCGCAAGGCATTGGTGGCATAGATATTGACGGCCCGCCCTATCTCGACCAGGATGTCTATCAGCATCACGGTCACCCCCAGACGGACAATGGCCTCGTTGTCGGTCAGCCACCCGAAGAGGGTGGCACCGCAGGCCGCCCAGACACACGAGAGGGCCAGCGAGACCAGGACAGACAGCCGCATGACGTATTTCCCCAACAGATAGGCGGCACGTATCTTCTGCCGTCCCACCAAGTGGCCGATGCTGATGGCCCCTCCCTGCGCCATGGCGATGGCAAACAGGTAGACGAACATCACGATGTTCACCGTATAGGTCCGGGTGGCCAGCTCGTCGTTGCCCAACCGGTTGATGAAATAGGTGATGACCACCTGCGACAGGCTGTAGGACATGTTCTCGCCCGCCGAGGGCAAGCCTACCTGCAAGAGCTTCTTCAGCTCGATCCACGGGAAAGGCCGGAACAGGCGGAGCGGGAACGAAGGGATGTGCTTGCGGAACAGCAGGAGGAAGAGCACCACCATGCTGACACCGCGGGCCACGGACGTGGAAATGGCGGCGCCCTCGGCCCCCAAGGCGGGCAACCCGCACTTGCCGAAGATGAGCAGGTAGTTGCCGATGATATTCATGACATTGACCAGCACCGTGACCAGCATGGGATAGATGGCCTTGTCGGCACTGCGCAGGGAGGCCGACACCGTGAGCGACAAGGCCTGAAAGAAGGCGAACGCGCCCACAATCCGCATATACCCCACGCCATAACGCAGCAGTTCGGGGCGCAGTCCCATCCATCCCAGCAAGGTGGCGGCCCCGAAATGAAGCGTCGCACTGACCAGCAGCCCCACCACCAGATTGAGCAGCAGCGAGACCCCCACCACCTGCACCATGTTGGTGCGCCTGCCGGCACCGAGGTACTGCGAGCACAACACGGAGGTGCCGATGTTGATGACCTCGAACACCAGAAACGCGAACATGACCAGCTGGTTGACCACTCCCACTGCCGCCACACTCTCGTCAGAGTATTGGCTCAGCATGACGGTATCCACAGCACCCAGCATCATGATGAGCAGGGTCTCGATGAAAATGGGGATGACCAACGAGGTCAGTCCCTTGCGAAGACGGACGGATTGAATGAATTGTTCCACGGAATCGTTCTTTTTACGGCCTGCAAAGGTACTCCGTTTCCGGTTGTACCTGTCTTGACCTAAGTCAAAGAAAGGATTCCGCAATGTTATAAAATCAAAAAAGGAAAGGCGGGTCGAAAATTTCTTTCCGCTTTCCTTCTGCCCTGTTATTCTGAGCAAAGCGAAGCATCTGTCCAATAGTGCAACGGTTGACAGATTTTTCAATCCGCTCAGGACAACGGAGTGAAAAGGAAGCAGAAAGTAGGTTTACAGGTAGTTATGGAGATATGGATTACCACCTTCCTCCCCGACCGCCCAACGGAAGGGGACAAAGGTGGTTTCGTGGAACGGCCAGCGGCCGCGGGTCAGAATCCGCGGCCGAACTTGTGCCACAGCTCGGCTTCCATCTCCTGCCAGCAGCGCAAGGTGGCGTAGATGAAGTCGAACGAGTAGCGCGTCAGGTATGCTTTCGCCTCCTGCTCCTTGCCTTCCTTCAGCAGGGCGACGGCCTTCTGTTCCACCAACGGCAACTCGTCGGCCCCTTTCTGCTCAAACGAAAGTACGGCAGGCTCGATGAGCTGACGGCCATGCCCCCAGCTGACCTGCGCCAGACGGTTGGTGCGGCGGTACGTCCACAAGGCGGCGTCCGGACGGTAATGCTTGTGGCCGCATACCTTGAAACTTTCGGGCACGTCGGTCTGCCCCGCAAACAGGGGGACACGCGGACTTTCGCCCGGATTGTCTTCCGACCACCAGCACACGCCTCCCACGGCATCGGGCAGCCAGTCGCGACACTGGGCGACAAACGAATAGGCACACCACACGACCGAAATGGTGCGCTGCTTCTGTATCGGTTTGTCCTGCGGGCGTTGCGCATTGAGGAAGTTCAGCATGTCTTTCGTCATCCAGTTCTGCGCCAAGGGGCTCTTGTAGGTCGTGTCACGCTCGGCACCGTTCTCGTCCTTGAGGGTCTCGGTCACCATCATGTCCTTCGTCATGTCGTATTCCGTGCCCTCGTAGGTCTCGCGCAGCAGACGGGTCACATCGGTCAGCGCCACCGGGCGGTCGGGCTTCACCGAGAGCGGCAGCTCGTCCATGTCCATCGTGAGCTTCAGCGACGGGGCCATCGTGTTCAGCACGAAGAAGTCGCGGATGGTATAGGGCTTGTTCTCGGCCCCGTTGATGACCTTCCAGAACTTGAAGGGCTCTTTCCCGTCCCAATAGCCCAGCCGGCGGGCTTTCTCGCGCAGGCCGGTAGAGGTCAGGAAGCGTTCACGGTCGTCGAAGTCGACGGTGGAGATGCGCGGCGTATTGGCCGACACCGTCACATGGTCATCCGGAATGCGCTGGGCCACCCACAGGGCCGAAGGGTCATCGGGACCGGCACCGGTAATCTCGAAGAACCACAGCTCGTGCTTGTCGGCCACCGTCAGACATTCTCCGCCATCGCAATAGCCATACTTCTCGGCCAGGGCTCCCATCAGCTGCACCGCCTCACGGGCGGTGGAACACCGCTGCAAGGCCAATGCCTGGAGGTCCTCAATGTGGAACATCCCCTTGGGATTGACCAGCTCTTTACGGCCCACGATGGTCGTCTCGCCCATGGCCAGCTGCTTCTCGTTCATACAGGGATAGCCGGTACTCAGAAAGGCATGGGTGTGGGCCACCTGCGGGACGGAACCTTTCAGAATCACGCCCAGACGGTCGTTCTTGCTCTCCGTGTGGCGGATGTCCCAGTAGATGTCCACCTTCGCCGTGTCCGGCCAGTCCTGCGCGGGCACCATCTCCATCCAGGTGCGCGAGGTGCCGTCGCACGTGGCGGAAGTAATGACCGACCCGTCCACCGTAGCCTTACGGCCGGCGGCAATGCTTGTACAACTCTCTTCGGGGTTGGTCAGCTCGACCACCCGCTCTTGTGCGGCAACCACACTTGTCATTCCTAACAATGTCATCAATAATGTACAGAATCTCATGATTTTCCTCATTTTTCCGTCAAAGGTACACATTTTATCGGGAAAAACCGTAAAAAATGTGGCAGGGGTACCACAGAAGCCCACCGCTGGCCTGCTGGCCTCCCCCGGGCTGCGCGGAACTGAAATTATTGGCCGATTCTGCTTGCCGTGTACAAGATAATTCCTAACTTTACGGAGTTTTTATAAAAATATCTACTACCATGAGATTTAACACAGGCTCACTTTGTGTCTTGATGACACTTGCAACCGCATGCAGCGGCACTCATCAGCAGAACGCCGCCAACGAAGACTTCACGCAATATGTAAATCCATTTATCGGTACGGACTTTACAGGCAACACGTATCCGGGCGCACAGGCACCTTTCGGCATGGTGCAGCTCAGCCCCGACAACGGCCTGGGCGGATGGGACCGCATCGCCGGCTATTTTTATCCGGACAGCACCATCGCCGGATTCAGCCATACCCATCTGAGCGGTACAGGAGCCGGCGACCTGTATGACATCGCCTTCATGCCCGTCACCTTGCCCTATAAAGACGACAAAGGGGCATTGGGTATCCACTCCAAGTTCTCGCACAACGAAGAGACCGCCTCGGCCGGCTACTACCAGGTGCGGCTGAGCGATTACGACATCAACGTGGAACTGACCGCCACCCCCCACTGCGGCATCCAGCGCTATACGTTCCCCGAAGCCTCATCGGCCATCGTGCTGAACCTGGCCAAATCCATGAACTGGGACGCAACCGACGACTCGCACATCGAGGTGGTGGACTCGGTGACCATCCAGGGCTACCGCTTCTCAGAAGGCTGGGCACGCGGGCAACGGGTCTTCTTCCGCACCCGCTTCTCGCAGCCCTTTGGCAAGATGACCATTGACTCTACCGCCATTGTGCGCGGCGGCAAACGCATCGGCACCGGCATCGTGGCCCGCTTTGACTGCGACACGAAGGCCGGACAGCAGATTACGCTGGCCACGGCCCTCTCTGGCGTAAGCATGGAAGGAGCCGCCAAGAACCTGGCCGCCGAAGTGAGCGTGCTCGACTTCGACCAGTGCCTGGCCGGAGCCAAGGAGGCCTGGAACCGCGAACTGGGCAAAATCCGTATCGAAGGAGGCGACAACGACCAGCGCACCACGTTCTACACCGCCCTCTACCACTCCATGCTGGCCCCCACCCTGTTCTGCGATGTGGACGGCCGCTATTACGGCCCCGACAAGCAGGTACACCAGGCCGACGGATGGGAGAACTACTGCACGTTCTCCTTGTGGGACACCTATCGCGCCGCCCACCCGCTGTTCACCTACACCCAACCCGAACGCACCAACGACATGGTGAAATCATTCATCGCCTTCTATGAACAAAACGGACGGCTGCCGGTATGGAACCTCTGGGGCAGCGAGACCGACATGATGATTGGCTATCATGCCGTGCCTGTCATTGCCGACGCCTACCTGAAAGGCATCGGCGACTTTGATGCCGAGAAGGCACTGGCTGCCTGCGTGGCCACCGCCAACCTCGACAACTACCGCGGCATAGGGCTCTACAAGAAACTGGGTTACATCCCCTACGACCAGAAAGACGAATACAACGCCGAGAACTGGTCGCTCTCGAAGACACTGGAATATGCCTACGACGACTGGTGCATCGCCCGCATGGCCGAGAAATTGGGCAAGACCGACATCGCCCAAGAATTTGACGCCCGCGCCCAGCACTACAAGAACGTCTACAATCCGGCCACCTCGTTCATGCACCCGCGCAACGGCAAAGGCCAATTCATGCCCGACTTCCAGCCGGAAGCCTATATCGAGCCC
Organism: uncultured Bacteroides sp.; assembly: GCA_945833835.1. Classification (GTDB taxonomy): domain Bacteria; phylum Bacteroidota; class Bacteroidia; order Bacteroidales; family Bacteroidaceae; genus Phocaeicola. The sequence continues at coordinate 16,592 of CAMAFR010000013.1, read as the reverse complement.
ATCTGCGAAAGCAACGGCTGGCAATATTTCTGGTCGGTGCAGCACGACGTAGACGGCCTGATAGCCCTCACGGGAGGCAAGGAACGCTTCACAGAGAAACTGGACAGCATGTTCACCTTCCATCCTGCCGACGACGAGGAACTGCCCATCTTCAGTACGGGCATGATTGGGCAATACGTACACGGCAACGAGCCGAGCCACCATGTGGCCTACTTATATAATAAGGTAGGAGAACCGTGGAAGACACAGCAGTACGTGCGCCAAATCATGGACGAGCTTTACCTGAACACACCGGCCGGACTCTGCGGCAACGAAGACTGCGGACAGACTTCCGCCTGGTACGTCTTCAGCGCCATGGGCTTCTATCCGGTCAACCCGGCCGAAGGGGTCTACGAAATCGGCTCACCGCTCTTCCCCAAAGCGGAACTGCGCCTGAACAACGGCAAGACCTTCACCGTCATGGCCCGCAATGCCGACAAGGCCAACAAGTACATCCAGTCTGTCACCCTCGACGGCAAGCCCTACGACAAGAGCTTCATCACCCACGAGCAGATTATGAGCGGTGCCACGCTGGAACTGCAGATGGGTGCACAGCCGGGCAAGGCCTGGTATTGATGCGGACACTCCCTGTCGCCCCCTATATGGACAAAAACAAAAAACACCTATCATGAATCTGAAACACCTCTTTCTAACCTTCGGTCTTGGCTCGGTACTGCTGGCTGCCTGCAACGGCGGCCAACAGCCGGCCACCGACTATGCCGCCTATGTCAACCCGTTCATCGGGACAGGCGGCCACGGACATACGTTTCCCGGTCCTGTGGTGCCCAACGGCATGATACAGCCCAGCCCCGACACCCGCATTGACGGGTGGGACGCCTGCTCGGGCTACTATTATGCCGACTCTACCGTCAACGGATTCAGCCACACGCACCTGAGCGGTACCGGTTGTGCCGACTTCGGTGACTTCCTGCTCATGCCTACGGTGGGTGAGCAGCAGTGTGACCCGCAGGACTTCTCGCTCCAGACACTGCCGTTCGCCTCGGGGTTCAGCCACGCCAACGAGACCTCCGAGCCGGGATACTATTCGGTCTTTCTGGACCGCTATGGCGTGAAGGCCGAACTGACCGCCACCAAGCGTGCCGCCCTGCACCGCTACACCTTCCCCGCTTCGGCCCAGGCCGGCTTCATTCTCGACCTCGACTACTCCGTACAACACCAGCTCAACCTGGACATGCAGGTAGAGGTGGTCAGCGACACGGAAATCCGCGGCCATAAGCTGTCATTGTATTGGGCCCCCAAACAGCAGCTCAGCTTCTACGCCAAGTTCTCAAAGCCGTTTACCCACACCCTCTTGCGCGACACGCTGACCGACCGCAACGGCAACCCGCAACCCCGCTGCAAGGTGCTGCTGCAATTCGAGACCCAACAAGACGAACAGGTGCTGGCCAAGATCGGGGTATCGGCCGTCGACATGGAAGGGGCCCGCAAGAACCTGGAGGCGGAAATACCGGCATGGGACTTCGAGGCCGTGCGCCGTGACGCCCGTGCCGCCTGGAACGAATACCTCGGCAAGATTGAGGTGTCGCCGATGGACGAGACGGACCGCACCATCTTCTATACCGCCATGTACCACACGGCCATCAGCCCCAACCTCTTCACCGATGTGGACGGCCGCTACTGGGGCATGGACCGCCAGATTCATCAAGGCGATGCCGCACGGCCGGTCTATACCATCTTCTCGTTGTGGGACACCTTCCGCGCCCTGCACCCGATGCTCTCCATCATCGACCCGCAGAAGAACAACGACTACATCCGCTCGCTGCTGCTCAAGGCCCAAGAAGGCGGGATACTGCCGATGTGGGACGTAGCCTCCAACTATACGGCCACCATGATTGGCTATCACTCCGTGTCGCTCATGGCGGATGCCGTGACCAAAGGTTACGCCGACTTTGATGTGCAGGAGGCCTACCGGGCCGCCGTGCGTGCCGCCGAGTACGACACCACCGGCATTGTCTGCCCCAAGTGGATGGTAGACTATTTGGTGCCGAAAGCCAAATACTACAAGAACACGCTGGGCTATGTGCCTTGCGACAAAGACAACGAGGCGGTGGCCAAAGCCCTTGAGTTCGCCTACGACGACTGGTGCATCTCCCTGCTGGCCGCGGCCGCGGGCGACAAGGCCGGAGAACAGAAATACGCCGAGTTCGCCAAGGCCTACCGCCACTATTTCGATCCTTCCACCCGCTTCATGCGCGGAAAGGACGCGAAAGGCAACTGGCGCGCTCCGTTCAGCCCCACCCGCTCCAACCACCGCAACGATGATTATTGCGAAGGCAACGCCTGGCAGTGGACCTGGTTCGTCCCCCAGGATGTGGAGGGACTGATCGCCCTGATGGGCGGAGAAGACGGCTTTGTGGCCAAGCTGGACTCGCTGTTCACCGCCGACTCTGCCCTGGAAGGCGAAACCGTCTCGGCCGACATCAGCGGACTTATCGGACAATATGCCCACGGCAACGAGCCGAGCCACCACATCATCCACCTCTACAACTACGCCAACCGTCCGTGGAGGACGCAAGAGCTGATTGACCAGGTGATGAAAGAACAGTACCGCAACGAGCCGGACGGCCTCTCAGGCAACGAGGACTGCGGACAGATGTCGGCATGGTATATACTGAACTCCATCGGTTTCTACCAAGTGTGCCCCGGCCGTCCGGTCTACTCCATCGGCCGCCCGTGGATGAACAAGAGCGTGATGCACCTGCCCGACGGAAAGACCTTTACCGTCATCGCCAAGAACAACTCCAGGGAGAACAAGTACATCGCCTCCATCCTGCTCAACGGACAGCCGCTGTCCACTCCGTTCCTGCACCACAAGGACATCGTGGCCGGGGGTACCCTCGAGATCACCATGACCGACCGTCCCCAGCAACCCTAAGAAGGGAACAGACCATGAAGAATTCAACCATTTGAAAACTTAAACTTTATATGCCATGAGAAAACTAACCCTCCTACTCCTTCTGACCGTCGTCTTCGGCTTCGCCCAGGCGGCCAACAAGAACTATGCAGATTACGTCAGCCCGTTAGTGGGAACACAGTCCACCTTCGAGCTGTCTACCGGCAACACCTATCCGGCCATTGCCCGTCCGTGGGGCATGAACTTCTGGACCCCGCAGACCGGCAAGATGGGCGACGGCTGGCAGTACATGTACACCGCCACCAAAATTCGCGGGTTCAAGCAGACCCACCAGCCCAGCCCGTGGATCAACGACTACGGACAGTTCTCCATCATGCCCATCGTAGGCAAGCCCGAGTTCGACGAGAACAAGCGTGCCAGCTGGTTTGCCCATAAGGGAGAAGAGGCCAAGGCCTACTATTACAAGGTCTACCTCGCCGAGCACGACATCGTGACCGAGCTGACCCCGACCGAGCGCGCCGCCATGTTCCGCTTCACCTTCCCCGAGAACGAAGACTCCTACATCGTGGTGGATGCCTTCGACAAAGGCTCGTATGTGAAAATAGAGCCGGACAAGAACCGCATCACCGGCTACTCGGTACGCAACAGCGGCGGAGTGCCCGACAACTTCAAGAACTATTTCGTCATCGAGTTCGACAAACCTTTCACCTACCGCGCCACCGTGGCCGACAAGGTCATCAAGGTCAACGTGGACGAACAGAGTGCCGACCATGCCGGTGCCATCATCGGCTTCGCCACCCGCAAGGGCGAAATCGTCCATGCCCGCGTGGCCTCCTCGTTCATCAGCCCCGAACAGGCCCTTCAGAACCTGAAGGAACTGGGCAACGATGACTTCGCCACCCTGGTGGCCAAAGGAAAGGCCGCCTGGAATGAAGTGCTGGGCAAAATCGAAGTGGAAAGCGGCAACCTCGACCAGTATCGCACCTTCTACTCCTGCCTCTACCGCTCGCTGCTCTTCCCGCGCAAGTTCTATGAGCTCGATGCCGAAGGCCGCCCCATGCACTACAGTCCCTACAACGGCCAGGTACTGCCAGGCTACATGTACACCGACACCGGTTTCTGGGACACGTTCCGCTGCCTCTTCCCGCTGCTGAACCTGATGTATCCTTCCGTCAACAAGGAAATCCAGGAAGGGCTGGTCAACACCTATAAGGAAAGCGGCTTCTTCCCCGAATGGGCCAGCCCCGGCCACCGCGGCTGCATGGTGGGCAATAACTCTGCCTCCATCCTTGTGGACGCTTATCTGAAAGGGGTCAAAGTGGACGATGTGGAAACCATGTACAAGGGCATCCTGCACGGAACGGAGAACGTACACCCCACCGTCTCTTCTACCGGCCGTCTGGGACACGAATACTACAACAAGCTGGGCTACGTCCCCTATGACGTGAAAATCAACGAGAACGCCGCCCGTACCCTCGAATATGCCTACGACGACTGGTGCATCTACCAGCTGGCCAAGGAACTGAAACGCCCGAAGAAGGAAATCGAGCTCTTCGCCCAGCGTGCGTTGAACTACCGCAACCTCTTCGACCCCGAGACCAAGCTGATGCGCGGCAAGAACAAAGACGGCAAGTTCATGGCTCCTTTCTCGCCGCTCAAGTGGGGCGACGCCTTCACCGAGGGCAACAGCTGGCACTACACGTGGTCTGTCTTCCACGACCCGCAAGGACTGATTGACCTGATGGGAGGCGACCAGACCTTCGTCACGATGCTCGACTCCGTCTTCTCGGTGCCGCCTATCTTCGACGACAGCTACTACGGCCAGGTCATCCACGAAATCCGCGAAATGACCGTGATGAACATGGGCAACTACGCCCACGGCAACCAGCCCATCCAGCACATGATTTACCTGTACGACTACGCCAAGCAGCCGTGGAAGGCACAATACTGGCTGCGCGAGGTGATGAACCGCATGTACAGCGCCACCCCCGACGGCTATTGCGGCGATGAAGACAACGGCCAGACCTCGGCTTGGTACGTCTTCTCGGCACTGGGCTTCTACCCCGTATGCCCCGGCACGGACCAGTACGTCATCGGTGCCCCGCTCTTCAAGAAGGCCGTCCTCCACATGGAGACCGGCAAGGACGTGGTGATCAACGCCCCCGAGAACTGCGCCTGCCGCCGCTACATCCAGGACATGAAGGTGGACGGACAGCCCTACACCAAGAACTATTTCACCCACAGCACCCTGACAGGCGGCGCCACCATCGACATCCAGATGGGCAAGGAGCCGAACAAACAGCGGAGCATTGCCGACAGCGACGCCCCCTACTCGTTCAGCAAGGAAGTGAAAACAAAAAAATAACCCCTAAACCCAGACCATTATGAAACGATTTTTTCTAGCCCTGACCAGCCTGCTGGCCCTGACCACCACGCAGGCGCAAGACCCCGTAGACTATGTGCACCCGTTTGTGGGCACCACCAACTACGGCACCTGCAACCCCGGAGCGGTCTGCCCCAACGGTCTGATGCAGGTCGTGCCGTTCAATGTCATGGGGTCGGCCGACAACAAGTACGACAAGGACGCACAATGGTGGTCCACCCCCTATGACTACACCAACAGCTACTTCACCGGCTTTGCCCACGGTGCCCTGAGCGGCGTGGGATGCCCCGAACTCGGCTCGCTCCTGCTGATGCCCACCACCGGCAAGCTGGACGTTGACTATCACAACTACGGCAGCAAGTACGAAAAGGAAAATGCGAGCCCGGGCTATTACACGACCACGCTGACCAAATACAACATCCTGGCCGAAGCTACCGCCACGCCGCGCACCGGCCTGACACGCTTCACCTTCCCGAAAGGAGAAAGCAATATCCTGCTGAACATCGGCGAAGGCCTGACCAACGAGTCGGGTGCCTACATGCGTCGCGTCAGTGCGCAGGAAGTAGAAGGGATGCGCGTCATGGGTACCTTCTGCTACAACCCGCAGGCAGTCTTCCCGGTCTACTTCGTGATGCGGGTCAACAAAGCCCCGAAAGCTACCGGATGGTGGAAGAAACAACGCCCCATGGGCGTAGAGGCCAACTGGGATGCCGATGCCGGCAAGAACAAGCTCTACACGAAGTACAACCGCGACATCGCCGGTGACGACATCGGTGCCTGGTTCACGTTCGACACCGCCGAAGGCGAACAGATTGAAGTGGCGTTGGGCATCTCCTACGTCAGCATCAAGAACGCCCGCGAGAACCTCGACAAGGAACAGCACGGACAGCACTTCGAGGCCATCCGCAAAGAAGCCCGCCAGCGCTGGAACGACGACCTGAGCCGCATCCTCGTGGAAGGCGGTACCGACGAACAGAAAGGCGTGTTCTACACCGGCCTCTACCACACCCTGATTCATCCCAACGTGCTGCAAGACGTCAACGGCGAATATCCGCAGATGGAAGGCGACGGCATCCTCACCGCCAAGGGCAACCGCTACACGGTCTTCTCTTTGTGGGACACGTACCGCAACCTGCACCAGCTCATGACACTGGTCTTCCCCGAAAGACAGATGGACATGATCCACACCATGATGGACATGTACCGCGAACACGGATGGCTGCCCAAATGGGAGCTCTACGGACGTGAGACACTGACCATGGAGGGCGACCCCAGCATCCCCGTCATCGTAGACACCTGGATGAAGGGGCTGCGCGACTTCGACATCAACCTGGCCTACGAGGCCATGTACAAGTCGGCCACCCTGCCGGGCAAGGACAACCTGATGCGCCCCGACAACGATGACTATATGAGCAAAGGCTATGTGCCGTTGCTCGAACAGTTCGACAACTCGGTGTCACACGCACTCGAATACTACATCGCCGACTACTCCCTGTCCACACTGGCTACGGCCTTGGGCAAGAAAGACGATGCCAAGCTGTTCTACAACCGCTCCATGGGCTACAAGAACTATTACAGCAAAGAGTTCGGCACCTTGCGCCCCATCTTGCCCGACGGCACCTTCTACTCCCCGTTCAACCCCAAACAGGGAGAGAACTTCGAGCCCAGCCCCGGCTTCCACGAAGGCAACGCCTGGAACTACACGTTCTACGTTCCCCACGATGTGATGGGACTGGCCAAACTGATGGGCGGCAAGCAGCAGTTCGTCAACCGTCTGCAAAAGGTGTTCGATGACAACAACTACGACCCGGCCAACGAACCGGACATTGCCTATCCGTACCTCTTCAGCTATTTCAAGGGCGAAGAATGGCGTACCCAGAAACTGGTGAAGGAGCTGCTGGCGAAACATTTCACCACACAGCCCAACGGCCTGCCGGGCAATGAAGACACAGGTACCATGTCCGCCTGGGCCATCTTCAGCATGATGGGCCTGTATCCCGATTGTCCGGGCGTGCCCGAATACACGCTCACCTTGCCTACCTTCGACAAAGTGACCATCAAGCTGGACCCGAAATACTACGGCAAAGACCAGTTAGTCATCGAGACCGTCAATCCCGACAAGGACTCTGACACCATTGGTTCCATTGAGATGGGTGGAAAGAAATGCGGCTATCGCATCAACCACAATGACCTGATCAAGGCAGGAGGATTGAAGTTCACCAAGAAATAAGGTGGCCCTACCATGAGGAAAGACAGCGTTCAAACGGTGCTCAAACACTGTTTGAACGCTGTTCGGCTATATCAGGTGCGTCACCCGTATCTTGGGTGCTTCGGGGTGGTAAAAGTACCCCTGTGGCTTGAAAAGGATGGATTCATCACAGAAACATTTGATTTTCTGTCATTCTGTAGTAATTTTGTAGCTGAATACTGAGGAAATGTGTCTGCAAACGCCAGATTTCCTCAGCGTTCAAGGATATTTGCAGTATATTTAAGCTATGATAATAGGTAGAAAGGAAGAGCTGAAACTGCTCAAGGAACTAAGGGAGTCCAACAGATCAGAATTTGTGGCGGTATATGGACGTAGAAGAGTGGGCAAGACTTTTTTGATAAGAGAAGCCTTCAACTATCAGTTTGCATTTCAGCATACTGGTATTCTCGATGCCCCATTGTCCGAACAACTGAAGGAATTCCGTGAGTCATTGTATCATGCCGGGGTGAAACGGATGGCCATTCCGAAGACATGGAGTGAGGCCTTCCATGCCCTGGAACGTTTTCTACAACGGCTGCCTGATGGAAGAAAAGTGCTATTCATCGATGAATTGCCCTGGATGGATACTCCACGCTCCAACTTCATCCGTGCACTTGACCATTTCTGGAACAGTTGGGCATCCGCCCGAAAGGATATTCTACTGATTGTGTGCGGCAGTGCCACGTCATGGATCATCGAGCATATCGTCATGAACTATGGAGGGCTACATAACCGTCTGACCCGCCAGATTTACTTACGTCCATTCTGTTTGCGTGAATGCGAAGAGCTGTGCAAGTCTGAAAAGTTAGGTATACCCTGTATTGTAACGATGGATGATCTATTTGTATAAACATCCATTCTAACCGGAGGCTGATAATGGGTGCAACACGAAATCACCCCTATTCATCGTCTATTTGTTTGGTTCAGGGAACCGCCTTGTTCGGCTATATCAGGTGCGTCACCCGTATCTTGGAGTAATGCTTGCCGTACCCGATAGCCATAGCGTTGGCATCCTTCATCACCATTTCTCCCTTTTGCAAGGAAGCGATGACCTGCTTGAGTTCCTGCAGGTCCTTCCCCGATACGCCGAAGAGGTCTTTGAGGACCTGGTCGTTCTGCGTCTGTTGCCGCATGATCATCGGATATTGGGCATTCGCGAAGAAATCAAAATATTTGCTCTTGTAGTCCGACATGTTCTGCGTGGCCAGCAGGATGCTCATCCCTTTGTTGCGCCCCACCTTGATCAGGTTCTGCAGCGGCTGGTTGTCAAATCCCAACATATAGTGGGCTTCGTCAATGATGGTAAAATGCCGGAGTTCGTACCGATGCTCATCCACCAACTGTACAGGCAAGGTCTCATAAATGGCATTGAGTTTGGCAATCACGAAATAAACGATGGCTTTCGCATAGATACCCTCCTTCTCGTACTGGCCCAGATGGATGATGTAGCAGTCCTTCAGCAAGTCGATACGGTCTTCCTCCTCAAACAGGCGGCTGCGGATAAGCTGGTTCAATACAGAGATGACACTGTCGGTGGTTTCCTGCCTCTTCTCAGGGAGCAGACGGATGTATTGGTCACGTATCTGTTCGAATGTGACAGGCCTCCCCTTCGTCGCCTTGTAGGCATTGATGATGGCCATGCTCAACCGATCGTCCATATTGGCACTGATACGGGTGTCGTTGGCAATGGCCGCCAACGCCTTCGACAGGGACGATGAATAGAGGTTGATTTCCTGAATCGGCCTGCCGGTGAAGTCTTTGAAAGGCGTAAAGGGAAGCGGCCGCTCCATCGGGTTCAGGATAGCCTTCTCATCGGTATCGAATTTCTCCAACCAGGAAGCATGGGCAGGGTCGGAGAACTCGCCTTTGTAGTCGAACAGCAGGAAATTGACAGGATGCCGGGTGTCTGAAGAAGCCGACCGGATCTGCTGCACCAACACAGCCAACAGGTTGGATTTACCACTGCCCGTAGCACCCGCTATCAGTATCTGCGCATTATTGCTTTCCTTGTCATTGATGTCAATACAGGCATCCATTTCATTCTCGAAAGTGCCCAGACGAAGCTGGAGAGCCGGTATCTCCACAGCCGTCCGTCCCTTCCGGACAGGAGTGAACCGCAGCCATTCATCCATGGCTCCTTCTTGCAGCAGGAGGCTCCTGCCTCTCATCATTTCGTGTCCCAATATCTTGGCCACCTGCGATGCGCTTTCCCATGCCACCTCCAGCCCGTGGTAACGCAGCTTCAGCAAGGTCACCACCATCCTTTTGAAATTCCCTTTCGCATAGAACGGACTGGGATAAGGTTCATTGTTCTTCGACACCACCATACGGTTGACTTCCGCCAGGTTCCTTGGGCGGGTATCGCTCAGTCCCACCAACAGGCAAGTGCGCATCGTGGTGGTCATCGTCAGCGTCACCGGACGTATATTGTCCGTATATTCACACAGGTTGATGCGGTTTTCCAAAGCGGTCCTCACGTCCGACAGCAATTCGCCGATTCGTTCTATCAGTCGTAGGTTTCCATTTGCCGTTTCACGGCGGCTATCTGTTGTTCCTTCTCGCGGAGGGCCTTCTTCAGCTCCAGGGCATTCCGTTCGTTCTCCTCATACAGCTTGATCAAGGTATAGTCCTGACCGTCCAGCCCCATCTGCAGGTTTTCCAGCTTGGCGGTCAGTTTCGGCAAGTCCTCCACCTCCTGTTGCAGCCGATCCCGTTGCTGGTCGAGCGACAGAAAGGGATTGACAGCCGACGGGTTTTTCAGGATTTTCAGGGTTTCCATATCCGTATAGTCCAAGAAGTCGTAGGGGTCCTCCACGTGCATGGCCTCCTGTTGTCCCAGCCGCACGACATTCACCAATGCGTCCCGATTCACCTGCTGACTTAGCAGGCCGCGCCGGGTCAGGACCTCGATGACTTGATCCACCACTTTGCCAATCTGTGTCTCGGTCAGCAGCTCCTTCTTCTGCTCCTCCATGCTTGCCTTGTAGTTTTCTATCAGTTCCGTCTCGTCCTGGAGGATACTGGCCAGTCTGGGCAGGATAATGTCTGTCTCTATCAGCTTCGCCACTGCTTCAGCCTGTTGCTTGTACGCTTCTTCCGCCTGCACGATTCGGCGGATCTGTTGCGTCACCTTGGCCATCTGGTCGCGGGTCACCTCGTCCCGGTCCTTTCCTGCTTTCAACGCCTCCACCTGCTCTTTGTGGACGGTGGCATACTCCAAAGCCGTTGTATAGTTCCTGCGCAAGGCCTGCTGTTCCTCCTCCAGCCGGTTCTTCTCCGCTTGCAGCTGGTTGTACTCCTGGCGTTTCTGGTCGTTCTCCAAGCGGTTGGCCTTGGCTGTATCGAGCAGGCTGCGGCAGATTTTCTCCAACTGGATATCCTTGTTGAATCCCATCACTTGGCGGATGTTTTCCTGTATCAGGGTATTGATACGTTCGTCCTTGACCAGTTCGCTGGTCTTCATGGCATCAAAAAGGAAGTAATTGCTCAGTTCAGACGGGAGATTGGCATTGATGATACGCAGGACAGCCGTTTCGGCAGCTGCCCGCTCGCGCGAAGGCGTATAAGTGCCATACGCGAACGTGTTCGACCCGAACTTCATGGTGACGTTCTCCACCGGCTTCCCTTTCATCAGCGCGTAGGTCCGCTTCAGCCGATAAGGCACGACACTGTTCACCACCATCCCCGTAAACGTGATTTCCAGCACGATGGTCTTTCCCTCTATCTCCTGTACCCCCGAGTTGAACAGCTCCCGGAAGTGCCGTTCGTTCCGGATGTCCAAACCGTAGAGCGCACCATAGATGGCATCGAAAAGCGTCGTCTTGCCACCGCCGTTCATGCCGCCTATCAACACGATAGGACGGTCCTCCTCCACGCCCAGGTCAAGGTCGAGCCGGAGATAGGTCTTGTAGTTCTCGGCATGTATATGTTGTATCAGCATACTTCCTTCATTTTATCTGTTCGAGAGCCTTGCTCACAATCTTTTCCGCCTCCTTCTCCTTCAACACCGGATATTCGCTTTTGCTTTTCTCCGTATGGTAAGGCTTGAGGATATACTCTTCCAGCCAGTCGCTGTCGATACCGTTCAGCTCGCAGGTGGCCTCCACAATGGCCAGGTCTTCCCGACGGATGCCATAGTCCATGAATGTCTTGTCTATTCCTTTCTTCATCCTCTTGCTGTCTGGTTAAAGTGCATCACCTCCCCAACTTCCCTCCCGGTATTGGTCGGGATGGAAAGCGTCCCATCCCTTCACATCGGTGGTGTTCTCAATGGGCAACGGCGAATAGAGCCAGTTACCCGACCCGTTGCTGTCGCAGACAATCACGCCCCCTTTCAGCCGCTTGGGGGCATTCTCTTCCGACTGCATGTACGCCAGCAGGGCATTGTGCTTGTTCATGGCCTCGGGGTCGCTGCCTTCGCTCTTCGTATCGAAGAGGAAGAGCTGGCCGTTCCTCATGCGGATGACGAAGTCTACATAAAACAGAGCCTTGTTCCCCTGACTGTTGACGTAAGGCACGGCATAATGTTGCCGGCCGGCATCGCCGTTCTTGTACCACCAGTCGATGGCATCGGCGTGCTGTTCCAGAAACTGTGCGAACTGCCGTTCGGGCGAAGAGGCGGTGACCAGTCCGACGAAAGGGAGCAAGGCGTGCTCCTTGACTGAGGACTGCACATAATGGTGTTCTTCCGTGTAGAGCCGTTCGGCAGGCACCTCCCAGAGATAATGCTCGAACCCGCGGTTCCGGGCCTGCTGTTGCTTGGCAGCGAGCTGCTTGGCGTACCGGTTCAAGGCTTTGGTCACCACCTCGGCAAATTTCGGCTTGTTCTCGTGATAGAGGATGACCTTCCGGGCTTCGGTCTCGAACAGCTCGAACAGCGTCTCCATTGCCTCCAGCAGGTAGTTGGCGAGTACGCCCGTGCTGTGCGCCTTCTCGAAGCCGACCAGCAGCGAACGGCACCAATCCACATACACCCGTTCCACCTCATTGGCCGTGCGGGTGAACTTGGCTTTCTCGCCCACTTCAATCAGTTCGTGCTCTTCGTTCCGGAAGAAGATGTCGGCCGGTATCTCAATGTTCACGTGCTTTACGTCCAGTCGGATATGCAGTTTCTCGGCAGCCTTGCAGTTCTTGGCCACCACCGATTCTTCTCCGCCCTCCTCTAACGGGCCTTCCGCTTCCTCCTCCAGAAAATGGAAGGAATATTGCGGATTGACCAACCACAGCTCTTCAAACGTCTTGGTCAGTACGCGGCGGAAGTCAGTACCCAGGCGGTTGCGGTCGGCACTGCGCCGTATCACGGCACTGCTGGTCAGCTGCACGTTGTGCAGGTTCTCCCGACGCACGGCCTGCAGCATGGACTTGTGCAGATAGTCCATGTCATCAGACACAATCTGAATCCGATCCTTGCTGATGTCGGTATAGACATAGCCTTTGTTGAGCAACGGGTTACGGTAGAACTTCTGCTCGGGCATACGCAAGATACGCCCCACGGTCTGTACCGTAAAGGTGTCACTGGTCAGCCTCCGGAAAATGAGCAATACGGCTGCCCGCGGACAGTCCCATCCCAGGGCAATGGCCTGCTTGAAGAGCAACACCTCGGTCAGGTTGTCGTTCCGCTCCAAGCCGTCATCCACGTTCACCTTCTCCTTCGAGAGCCAGATGGCCAACCGATGGTTGTCGGTATTGATGCCGCACACTAAGTGGAGGTAGTCCTTTACCTGGTTCATGATTTTCGTATCTTCGGCCGTGAGCGGCTCCTGCTTGTCGTTGGGCAGCTGGATGAGCAGCAACGGATTGATGTTGACCCCTTCTTGGCGGTAAGCCTCCGCCAACTGGTTCCGTTTCTGCAGAGCTATTTTAATAAGGTGTTGGTTCAGCTCCTCATCGGTGGTATAGTCGGCGGTCACATCGGGATTGAGCAGCACACCTTCTTTGATCATCTCCTCCCGGATGACCTCCTGCCGGTCAACGGTCACCTGATAGTCCGATGCCGTCTTGGGCGTGGCCGAGATGCGTATCTCCACTTGGGCAGCTATCTTTTCCAGTACCTTCTTCGACTTGTCGGCTGTCTTCGACCAGAACAGATGTTCCTCGTCAATCACCACCACGATGGGAGTTCCCTGCTCTTGCTGCGTGCGGCGGGTGATGTCGTAGAGCGAACGACTCTGCTCGTTGTCTCTCACCATCAGGTTCTTCTCGCTGTTCACACTCTCCCAATTCACAAAGAGCACCTCGCCCGGACGAATGACACCGTCCGACTGGTCCAGTTCGTCGTACATCACGGGCCGGAGCAGATTCGACTCGGTGAAAAAGTTCTTCATCTTGAAGTAACTCTGCTGGTGCAGCTTGTTGGGGGCAATCCACACGAAAGCCACCTGCCTGAAGGGAAGGTCACTACGGCTTTGCAGCTCTTCTGTCAGCGTGGCCAAGACTTCGCTGGCCATCACCGTCTTTCCCGCACCCGTAGGTGCCTTGAAGATGAGCTGCTTTCGAGTCCCGGGGAGCGTCAGGAGATGGAGGCTTTTTTCCACCAGCTCCTTCACGGCTTTCTGTTGGTATTTCAGCTGTTTCATAGGTCGGAGTGAAAAGAGGTTGGTATGTTTTCCTGGGAAACAGGAAGTTCGTCCGTCGCCGTCGGGAGCAGACGGTCGGGCTGCTGGGGGAGCACACGCTCGTATGCATCGTAGATAGCTGCCGGAAGCGCCACAAGCTGCACCTTGTCCTGCACTTCGAAGAAGTCATCATCGAAGGCATAGCGGTCGGGCGAGAAGATATAGATTTTCAGTGGCTTGCCGCCAAAGTCCATCGTCTTGATTTCCTCGACGATGCGGTCGGCCAGTTCTTCGCAGTAGAGGATAAGCATCCGTCGGTCGTCCTTGACAAAGTAACGCAAGAGGCGAGGGTCAGCTTTCAACCGACCGAAGTCCGGACACTCGTCGTAAAGGTTCTCCTTGATGCAAAGCAAGTCGGTAGCGGCCGCCATCAGTGTCCGCATGTTTCGCGGGCTCCGTGTGCGAGGCAACATCTCGGTCTTGAAGTAGCGGAGGGAGTTCTGCTTCAAGCCCTCCACCCATTCGCCCTTCGGTGTGACATAGCCGTTGATGACCCGCTTGTTCCGTTCGTAAGTCACCTCCTCACAGATGTTGTTCTCGTTGTTCGTCACCAAGATACATTGGCGACGACCTCCGTCCTCGGCATTCAACTGCATCGTGGCATGGAGGGTGGTTCCGGAACCGGCAAAGAAGTCGAGGATGATGGAAGCATTTATGAAGTTCATTAAATATTTGATTAATGAGGACGGCTTAGGAAAATCAAATAAATTATCACCAAGAATTGCCTTTAATTCCGAACTTGCACTTTCATTCGTTTCAACGCCAAATGACTTATTAATCAAATTCCAAGGTACCTCTGGCTCATATTCTTTCTTCTCATAAGAAGGTGAAAAGACTTTTGTCTTTATCGATATTTGAGTTCCGCGCTTAATTTCTGCATCCAAATAGTTCTGTCCCCATTTAAACTTTCCATATAATCTTACAGGGGTTATAAAGTAACCATTTAACACCTCTACATCATCTAAAAGTTCTATTCGATAAGATGATGTTCCATAAACACCTTTTTTATATATTCCATTTGGCAATCTCGTATCAACAGTATTCTTAGGAAACACTAATTCATGCTCTGTGTTGGTTTGATTCATTAAGCCATTATTGCTGACACTGGTTTTGGAAAGACCTCTAAACTTTTCTGTGTTTCTATACTTAGAATAACAAAGAATGTATTCAATCGCCTTTTTTGTTTTCAAAGACAGATTTGCAGGAGTTTCTGTCTTATTCCATGAAAAAATATCAATAAAGTTCCTTGCTCCAAATAACTCATCACACAACAATTTCAGTTGCGCCTGTTCGTTATCATCAATCGAAATAAAGATAACCCCCTTATCAGAAAGCAATCGTCTCGCAATTTTTAGTCGCTTGCTCATGAACGAGAGCCACTTACTATGGCGAAAACTGTCCTCTGCATCCACGTAGGAATCATTATAGACAAAATCCTTATTGCCCGTGTTGTAAGGCGGATCGATATAAATGACATCAATCTTTCCCTCGTGCGTATAGCTAAGGGTGGTGAGGGCTTCGAGGTTATCCCCTTCAATCAGAATATGGTCGGGAGCAGTAGGAGCATCCGAAAGAATAGCCCGTTCCTTCACTTCCCGCAAGACAGGCAGACTGTTCCGCATACGCTCCTCCACTTCCTCGGGTTTCTCCTCCCATACCAGCCCGTATTTCTTCTGCTTGTTCAGCAGTTCGAGCAGGGCACTCTTTTCCTCGTTGGTCAGTCCTTCGAGATGCAAAATCTTCTGTCGGAGCGAATGCTTATCCATCTTGTGTTCTTCCGTATGCTAATGGTCTAAGCTCCCAACGACCGAATGATTGTTCCAAAAGGCTGAACAACCTTATGGACATAAAAAGAGTGGAGCTTGCACCTATCGCCCGTTCCACTCATTGAGGCCTTCGACTGCCTTTCCCGTCAGAACGAGCAGTGCAAAGCCCCACATTATATGGTTCTACAATACACCCTACACGGCATCCTGACAGGGCAGGACAAACCGCCTGCCGTCAAGACACACTAAGGGCATGACGTATCATCATACCATATATGGGGCGTTGACTACTACGTTGTTTTTTGACGGGAATGAAAGTGTCGAAGTTTCAATGAGTCAAAACACAAAGCGTATAGTTAACGCCTTTTATACCCACAAAGTTGCTGTTGGCACCCCCGCAGAACGAGTGCTTGCGGTGTCCAACAAGATGAACAAATATAAAGATTATTAGGGAAAAAACGGAGTTTCTCCCCATTATTTAGAGTATTTTTACAATTCGTGTAGATTCTGTAACTATTCATTTCACCACTGAGCCTTGCCCAAAGCGAGAAATGAAATAACAGACTGGTATATAAAAAAAGCTCCGGAGAGCCTTGCGGCTTCCGGGGCTTCCAAGACGGCGACTACCTACTCTCCCACTTGCGCAGTACCATCGGCGTGACGAAGC
>CAMAFR010000012.1 GCA_945833835.1 uncultured Bacteroides sp. | reverse complement strand
CCTGGTTGCACTCGCGGTCGAAGTCGGTGTCGGGCTCGTTCTTCATCTCGTCCATCGGCGGAACGGGTGGGTAGGGCTCCAGGCGGTTCTGCTTGCGGTGGGGTTCGTGTGGAATCTGGTCCTTGATGGCGTAGGCATCCTCAAACTGTTTCTTGAGGAAGTCCCAGGCCTCGGTGCCGGGCTTGAGGTTGAACGAGTGGGTGAGGAAGTTGTCGGGGGCCGTGTTCTCGTCCATGCGGCGCACGAGGTACGACACGGCGTTGAGGAAGTGCTCGTCCTTCACCACCGGGGTATAGAGAATCACGTGGTTGCCGAGCTTCGACTGGGCGCGCCATACGTGGTCGGCCATTCCCTCCAGCATCTCGAAGCAGAAGGTGTCCTTCGGCGTGCCGTACTTCTGGGTGAGCAGGTAGGCGTAGGAGATGGTGTAGAGGTTGTGCGAAGCCATTCCGATGTGCAGGTACTTCGAGTTCTCGGGCAGCAGTCCGCGCTCGATGATGTGCAGGTAGTTGGCGTCCACTTCGGTCTTGTTGGGGCGGACAGGGTTCTCCCATCCGCGCAGCGAGGCCACCACCGTCTCCATATCGAGGTTGCAGCCTTTCACGATACGCATCTTGATCGGTGCGCCACCGCGGGAGCAGCGTTCCTTGGCAAACTCCAGCAACTCGGTCTGGAAGCCCCAGGCGTCGGGCAGGTAAGACTGCACCACGATGCCGGCGGAGTAGGTGAGGAACTCGGGCTTCGACAACACTTCCTTGAAGAGGCGCATGGTGAGGTGGGCGTCCTTATACTCTTCCATGTCGAGGTTGATGAACTTGGCACGTTTCCGGCCGTATTCGTCCACGTAGGGGTTGTCGATGGCCGCCTGGTAGAGTTCCGACATGCGGCGCACCAGTTCGGGGAATGACTCCTCGTAGTTGAGGGCGTGGGTCTGTGCGTAGATGCCGGAGATTTTCACGGAGATGTAGTTGATGTCCGGCTCCTTGAGGGCCTCTAAGTAGCTGTGGTACCGCTTGTCGGCCTCTTCGTCACCGAGCACCACCTCGCCAAGCAGGTTGACGTTCTGGCCTATCTTCTGCTCGAAACGGGTGGCAAGGTGACGGGTCAGCTGAGGACGTGCCGCATCGATGATGACGCGCGAGGTGTCCATGCGCAGGCGTTTCTTGATGATGGGGATGGCGATGGGATAAAAATAGTGGCCGAACGACTGGTACAGCTTGAACAGGAAGCGGTCGCGTCCGTTGAGGAACTCAGGCACCCCGTATTCGTCGATGAGGGTCTTGATGCGCTTGGCGAGTTTCTTGGGGTCGCGTATCTGCGACGACTCGTCGAGCATCTTCACCAGGAACTTCTTGTCGGTGGGTCTTTGTACCATGGTTGCATACTTGTGTTGTTCGGCTCTCTCGGCAGGCGTGATGCTTGCCTCGCAGGTGTTGTACAGCGTCATCAACCACTCTTCAACTTCTTTGATGGTTGGCTTTTCCATAAATGTTTTGCTTTGTTTAGTGTGAAATAATGTTTAATTTCTTACGGCAGGGTACAATACGCCCCTGCTTGACTTCTTTTGCGGAAGCCAAGAACGTCATAGGGTCGCAGCCGGATGGCCTGAACCTGAGGAATTAAACGGTCGGACTAAACATGACTGCCCGGTAGCGGTGCAGTTCAGAAAGAGCCTGAAGCGAGTACTGATCAAAATACAAACGTTTCATTGCTGTGATGTTTGGGGTGGATACTATGGTTTGTCTTGACGAAGATAGGTAATCAATTGGTAACATCCAAACATTATGCTTTTTTATTTTCTGTTAAAACTTCATTTTGCCATTTCGCGGGAGAGAAAGGAAGAAAATGTCTGTTGCTTTGCGTTTGTTCTGCACCAACAAGTAGCATGGAGCAACGCTCCCTTCGGCCACCCCGTTGGGTGGCGGTCGTCTTTGTGAGCGGTCTGCTTGTCTTGAGGTCAGACTTCGTCGGCGGGGTTGCCGGTGCTTGACGGAGGAATGGAAGGCTTGCCGGACAGTGAAGGAAAGAGCGACTGGACGAGGTCGGTCGATTGATTGGTCGAGGTCAGTCAAGTGGATGACCAAGGTCAGTCGGTTGGCCGACCTTGGTCGGGCGATAGAAGGAGGAAGCGACAGTCCCTTTGTCTGCCGAGGCGACGGACAACAACAACGCCCTGCCTGCTGCACGATGGGAGGCAGCTGGGCAGGGCGTCGTTGGGATAGGTGACGGGAAGTGTTATTTCCGGGTAGGATTCGTATAGATGACTTCCAGTTTGATTTTATCATCCGGTTTGCTGTCGAGCCCGGTTCCCCCATAGAGGGAGGCCGAGGTGACACTCATGTCGTTTTCGATGCCGATGGCGTTGTCGTTCGAGTCGTAGGTGATGGAAACCGGTATCAGCATCACTTTGTTCCAGTTGGGATGAGCGTTTTTCCACTGGGTCCAATGTGCCTCTCCTTGAGCGATTTCAGGTCTGATTTCGCTGAAGATCACGCTTATCAGTCGGTTGAGTGTGTTGAACTGATAGCCGCTGGTAGTGGTGGAATAGGAGGAGATGAAACTGGTCTTGCTGTCATACAGCCGGTTGGCCTCGAAAAAGGTTTTCATGTCGTCTTTGCGAAGCATGAGCAGGGACTTCGGGGCAGTGGTCCGGTAAGGCAGGTCGCCGCTTTCCTTGTATTTCAAGAATGTGACCATGGCAGAATTGAGGGTGTCCGTCTGGTGTTCAGGGTCCTTGAACATCTCTTCCACCGGCAGGGTGACTTCCGTATACAGTCCCGCAGGGGTTTTCAGATACGTGCATCCGGGGTCTTCGGTGAGCCGCTGGAGGTTGTTGTTCTTGAAGCGTGTCGAGACGAAGACCTCTTTGGTGGCGGCCAGCGATGTCTTTTTATAGACCACGGAGTCTGCGGTGCCGGCACTGTTCTTGACGGTATATTCCACAATGAAGTTCAAGAAAATATCATCGATGTACAGTACGCTTCCCTCTCCGCCGATGGTGTGGATGTAGAAGCCTTTCAGCACATTGTTGATGAACGCCGCCGCATCCTTGAACTGGGCGTGGTTGTTCTCCTGGTACTTGCTGAACAGGTAGTGGCAGAAACTGTCATCCAGCTGGATGGACACCGAGTCGCCCTTGCCGACACCGGTGAACGCCGCATAGTCTTTGACGGCGAAGGGCGGAGCCGAGGGGTCACAATACACCTTCGGGTCGAGGTTGGAATAATACAGGTTCTTGTTGGTGCCGTCATCGGTGATGGGCTTCGACAGCGTGTCCACCTGCAGGCGCAGGGTGGCCAGGGAGTCACCGTAATAGCTGGAGTAGAAAAGCTGCAAATCGGCCGCTGTGATGTTGGTCATGGTGGCCGGCAGTTCCAATCCTTCCGGCCAGTTCATTTGTGCCATGAAGTCGGCGTTGAACTCCCCGTAGAACTCGTCCGTGAATTTTCCGAGATAAGCGGTGTTTGAACGGGAGTAGATGGAGTCTACCTGGACGGTGCGTGTGTCGAGGGAATAGGCCTTGCCGGTGGATATGATTTCATCGGTATCAATGACGAATTGCCCGATACCCGTCGTTGTGTCATCGCAGCTGTAGAGTGTGGCGGCCAGTGCGCAGGCCGCCAAGAACTTGAATTTCATTGTTGGTTATACTCTTGGTTTAGTGTTAAGCTTCATTCCCAGACCTTTTCATACAAGGCGTCGCAGGCGTTGGCATAGTCGGCCTCGCTGAAATCCACGGTCGGCTTGTTCAGGCTGCGGGCATATTCCATGAGGGCAGGGTTGACATCGGCGCTGTTAGCCACGACTCCGTCTGAATAGTTGATGGCCAGTTTGCACAGCTCGTCATAGTTCACCGTGTCGTCGATCATGTCCATGTCTGCCAGGGTGACGTCCTTCAGCAGGGCTAGGTTCTTGAAATTGGGGGCCAGGTTGGATTTGAATCCGTTGGCATCAACGGAGAATACGACTTTGGCATCTCTGAACGAAGGCTCGTCGTAATAGGCTTTTTTGATGTAGAGGGGCACCACTGCGCTCATCCATCCGTGGCAATGAATAACATCGGGACACCAGCGGAGTTTCTTTACCGTTTCGAGCACGCCCCGGGCATAGAAGATGGCGCGTTCGCCATTGTCTTCGTATTCGTTGCCGTTTTCGTCGGCGGTCATCTGCCGGTGCTGGAAATAGTCGTCGTTGTCGATGAAATACACCTGACGGCGTGCGGCTTGTATAGAGGCGACTTTGATGATCAGCGGATGGTCCGTGTCATCAATGATCAAGTTCATACCCGACAGGCGGATTACTTCATGCAGCTGGTTCCTGCGTTCGTTGACAATTCCCCATTTGGGCATGAAGGTGCGGATTTCACGGCCTTTTTCCTGGATGGCCTGTGGGAGGTTCTGCCCTATGAGGGACAATTCGCTTTCGGGTACGTACGGAGTAATTTCTTGTGTAATGAATAAAACTTTTTTCACGCTCATGTTTTTATTGTTGCTCATAAACCTGCTGCAAAGTTACAAAAAAAACGCATAGTGCCCGTATTGATAGCAGGTTAATTATTCTTTATAGTCCCTAAAAGCATCGTACAAACGGGTATTTTGAAGATTTTTTGCGGCAAACTTCTTTATTATGTGGCAAATAATTGGTTACTTTGCAGCCGATTTGAAAAAAAGAGTGTTCTAAACTTATATATAAAATGAAGTTAATTCAAACCATTAAAGAGCTTCGTGCCACTTTGGAGGTTTGCCGGAAGGAAGGCAAGACGATTGGCTTGGTTCCTACGATGGGGGCCTTGCATGCGGGACACGCTTCCTTGGTGAAACGCGCCGTCGCTGAGAATGATGTGGTTGTGGTAAGCGATTTTGTGAATCCTACTCAATTTAATGACCAAAACGACTTGTTGAAATACCCCCGTACACTGGAGGCGGATTGTAGCCTGCTGGAGGCCTGTGGGGCTGCTTATGTCTTTGCTCCCGCAGTGGAGGAGATTTATCCGGAACCGGATACGCGCCGGTTCAGCTATGCGCCGCTGGACACGGTGATGGAGGGCAAGTATCGTCCGGGACATTTTAACGGGGTCTGCCAGATTGTGAGCAAACTGTTCCTGATAGTGGAGCCGGACCGCGCTTATTTCGGTGAAAAGGATTTCCAGCAGTTGGCCATCATCCGCGAGATGGTGCGCCAGTATCCTTTCGACCTGCAGATTGTGGGTTGTCCGATTGTCCGCGAGGCCGACGGACTGGCCTTGAGCAGCCGCAACGCCCGGCTGACCGCCGAGCAGCGTGTGCAGGCTTTGCAAATCTCGAAGACCCTGTTTGCCAGTGTGGAATACGGAAAGACCCACACGCTGGCCGAGACCAAACGTTTCGTGGAAGACAGCATGGCCCAGGCCGACGGGCTGCGGCTGGAATATTATGAGGTGGTGGACGGAAATACGTTGCAGACGGTGGCCGACTGGGCCGACAGCGGCTACATCGTGGGGTGCATCACCGTATTCTGCGGCGAGGTACGCTTGATTGATAACATTAAATATAAGGAGTGACCGGACGATGATGATAGAGGTATTGAAATCCAAGCTCCATTGTGTGACGGTGACAGAAGCCAACCTGAATTATATGGGCAGCATCACCATCGATGAGGATTTGATGGAGGCCGCCAATCTGATTGCGGGTGAGAAGGTGCACATCGTCGACAACAACAATGGCGAACGTTTTGAAACGTATATCATCAAAGGTGAGCGCGGTTCCGGCTGTATATGTCTGAACGGGGCGGCCGCCCGCAAGGTGCAGGTGGGCGATGTGGTGATTATCATGTCGTATGCGCTGATGGATTTTGAGGAGGCGAAGTCGTTCAAGCCTACGGTGGTGTTCCCCGATACGCTGACCAATACCATCGTATGACGGAGAGCTCGGGAACTGGCTTTCCCGCCGCCAGGACAACAAGAAGAGGGTGTGTCTTTTGCGTCGTTTCGAGCAATGGACACACCCTCTTGCCTTTGTCAAGGTACCGGTGTCTTTAGAGGGGTTTCTCTTTGATGATGCCCATGTTGTAGGCCACCAGCAGTTTCTTCAGGTCATTGATCTGTATCTTCAGTTCCTTCCCCTTGTCCGTGTCTTTCACCATCATGCGCTTGGCGCTCATCTCCACGATCTGTGTGGTCGACTTGATGTCGAGTCCTTCCTCAATCGCCTTCTGGGTGGAGGTGAACGGTTCGTGCTGTACCAGCTGGAACCCTCGCGAGTGGTACACCAGCGTATAGCCGGCGATGCCTGTCTCGGGCTGGTAGGCTTTCGAGAAGCCGCCGTCGATGACCATCAGCTTGCCGTTGGCCTTGATGGGCTTCTCGCCCTTGACAGCCTTGACGGGCACATGGCCGTTGATGATGTGGCGGTGTTCGCCCTCTACGCCGAAGCTGTCCAGAATCATGTCGCACACGTCTTCGCGGTCGCGCAGGGTGTAGTAATGGCCCTTCACCTCTTTGAAGGTCTCCTTGTCGAGCAGGAAGTAACGTTCGAAGGTGGCCATCTTGCTCTTGTCGAATGCCGGCGAGTCTTTTCCGCCCCACAGGTACCACACATAGTCGAGGGCGAACGCTTTCTCCGGATGGTCTTTCTCGGCGAAATAGGCCGTGCGCACCAGTTGCCCTACACGGTCGAGCAAATCCTTCCCCTTGTATTTCCGTCCCAGGATGTCAATCTCCTTCAGGGTGCCGTCGGCATTGAGCGGCATCGAGGCGTGGAACAGCAGGTTGGAGTTGCAAACGTTATACATGCAGCCGTAGCGGAAGAGGCACTTGATGTGCTGGCGCAGCTTTTCGCTGCTGGTGAACGAATGGTGCAGTTTGGCCACAATCTCGCGTTCTTCGTCCGTCAGCCGGTACGGGTCAGCCGGGTCAACGGTGGGGAAGAAGGTGTCTCGCATCTCGTAGTCTTTTCCGTCTTTATGGAAAACTCCCCTCTCGAAGTCAATGCAGTGCAGCAGCAGCCGGTCTTCCATCTCGAATTCGGGCCGGCGACGGATGATTTCGGCCTCCAGCTTGAACTGGATGATGCTGATGGCCTTGTGCATCTGTGCCATCAGGCGGATGGTCTTCTCGTTGTAGGTGCTGGCCGTCTTGTCCACTTTTGGGCCGAAGAAGGTGCAGGGGTCGTCTTTATAGACCTCCATGGCGAAAGTGGCTAACGGCAGGAGGTTGATGCCGTATCCGTCTTCGAGGGCGGGCAGGTTGCCGTAGCGCATGGCCAGGCGCAGCACGTTGGCTATGCTGCAATCGTTTCCGGCGGCGGCACCCATCCACAGGATGTCGTGGTTGCCCCATTGGATGTCGAAGTTGTGATAGTGGCACAAGGTGTCCATGATGATGTGGGGGCCGGGTCCGCGGTCGAAAATGTCGCCCAGGATGTGCAGGGTGTCGATGGTGAGCCGCTGGATGAGGTTACACATGGCCACGATGAAGTCGTCTGCCTGGTGGGTGTCGATAATCGTGCTGATGATGACGTTGATGTAGGCCTGCTTGTTCGGGTCGATGCTGCTTTCGTGGAGCAGTTCCTGGATGATGTAGGAAAACTCTTCGGGCAAGGCCTTGCGCACTTTCGAGCGGGTGTATTTCGACGAGACGTTCTGGCAGACCTTCACCAGCTGGTTCAGGGTGATGACATACCAGTCTTCCAGCTCTTTCTCGGTCTCCTTCACCAGTTGCAGCTTCTGCTCCGGATAGTAGATGAGGGTGCAGAGTTCTTTCTTTTCGGCCTCGCGCAGCGTGTTCCCGAAGATTTCGCTCACTTTCCGCTTGACCGCCCCCGAGGCATTGCGCAGCACGTGCTGGAAGGCTTCGTACTCACCGTGCAGGTCGGCCAGGAAATGCTCCGTGCCTTTGGGCAGGTTCAGGATAGCCTCAAGGTTGATGATCTCCGTACTGGCGATGGCGATGGTCGGGAAGTTATGCGACAGCAGTTCCAGGTAACGGATGTCCTGCCGGATGATGTCCGGGGTTATTTGCTTGTAGATTTTCATATCGTTATGAGGTTAAAGGAATAGCATGAGTATGAGTTGTGCGATGATGACACGGGCGAACATGCCCAACGGGTAGACCGTGGCATAGCTGACCGAGGGGTTGTCGTTGGGGATGATGTCGTTGGCATAGTTCAAGGCCATGGGGTTGGCCATGCTGCCGCAGAGCATCCCGCAGGTGTTGCCGAAATCCAGTCCGCAAAGGCGGAGTGCCACCCATGCCATAAGGACCACCGGCAGGAACGTGATGAGGAAGCCGATGCCTATCCACAAGGCCCCTTCGGGACGCATGACGGTCTCGAAGAAGTGGGCGCCGGCGTCCAGCCCCAGACAAGCCAGGTAGAGCGACAGCCCGATGCCCCGCAGCATCAGGTTGGCGCTGCGGGTGGTGTAGGTGAGCATGTGCAGGCGGGGACCATAGGCCCCGATAAGGATGCCCACGATGATGGGGCCCCCTGCCAACCCTAATCGGACGGGGGAGCTGATGCCCGGAATGGCGATAGGGACGGAGCCGGCAATCAGCCCCAGCACGATGCCGAAGAAGATGGAGGCCAGATTGGGGTCTTTCAGGGTTTGCACCGTGTTGCCCAGCACCTTCTCTACATTATGGATGGCGGCGGCCTCGCCCACGACGGTCAGCCGGTCGCCCAGTTGGAGAATAAGGCCGGGGGTGGCCAGCAGCTGGACGCCGCTGCGCAGCACTCGGCTGATGTTGATGCCATAATGGTTGCGCAGGCGCAGGGAACCCAGTTTCTTACCGTTGATTTCGGGGCGCGACACGACGATGTGTTTCGAGATGAGCTGGCTGTCGATGGCGTTCCAGTCAATGTCCCCTTTGTTCCAGTCTTTGTTCTCCTGTTCGCCGAACAGTATCGTCAGGGCCGGAGCGTCTTTTTCTGTGGTGATGACCAGCAGGCGGTCATGTTCCTCCAGGATCATTTCCGAGGTCGGGATGCTCACCTTGCCGTTCCGCCATAGGCGCGAGATGACGAATTTGGGATAGCTCAGCTGGGCGACATCCTGTATGCTTTTGCCGAAGATGGCGGGGTTGTGTACCTGGAACGAGACGATGAACGTATGGTTGGGCGTTTCATGTTCGTGCTCTTCCATATCCGACGGCCGGACGAACAGCTTCTTGACGGCTATGATGGCCAGGATGACACCCACTACGCCCAGCGGGTAGGTGACGGCGCAACTCAAGGCGGCACCGGCGGTAGGTTCGCCCAGTTGTTTCAGCGTCTGCTGTGCGGCACCCAGTGCCGGTGTGTTGGTGGTGGCTCCGCACAGGATGCCTATCATGTCCGATAGGGGAATCGGGGTGCAGTGGGTGAGCACTACGGCAAGGGCAGTGCCGATGGCAATGACACCCAGCCCCAGCAGGTTCAGGGTGTAGCCTCCCTGCCGGAACGAGCTGATGAAGCCGGGGCCTACCTGCAGTCCCAGTGAATAGACGAAGAGCACCAGTCCGAAACTCTCGGCGTAGGTCAGCATCTGAGGGTCAATGGTGAAGCCCAGGTGTCCGATGAAGATGCCCGTGAAAAACACAAACGTCACCCCCAGCGAGACGCCTGCCACCTGTATCTTGCCTAACACACGTCCTATCGCGATGATGAGGGACAGGATGATGACTGCCTGTAGCGCAGAGTGCTGATTAAAAAGTTCGAATAGCCATTCCATAGCTGCAAATATACATACTTTCTGTCATTAGTGAGGTGTCTGTGGCGGTGTTTTTTTAGCTGCGTGGCCGCTTTGCGTGAAAAAGGAGCAGGGCCACAAAGCAGCGGGGCCGGTGTCGGCTTCCCGTATGCTTTGTGACCCTGTGACGGTGGTTTCCCGCCGCGTCGATGCGCTTAGCGGATGAACAGCAGTTCGCGGTATTTGGGGAGTGTCCACATCTGGTCATCCACCATCAGTTCCAGCTGGTCGATGTGATAGCGTATCTGTTCCAGCATGGGGGCAATCTGGTCATGGTAGGCAATGGCTTTCTCGCGTTGCGAACCGATACGGTTGGCCACTTTGCGGGCCGCAATCATATTGTCCACGTGCTCCTTGATATAGGCCGTGTGCTCGGAGATTTCACGGATGAGGGCCAGGTTGCCTGCCGAGAGGCGGCCGGCCTCTTCGTCGTTGAAGAGTGACTTCATCTTGTAGGCGTTGTCAATCAGCTTCGTCTGGTACTCGATGGCTACCGGCACGATGTGGTTCATCACCAGGTCGCCCAGCACACGGGCTTCTATCTGGATTTTCTTGGTGTACATTTCCCATTTCACTTCGTTGCGGGCTTCCAGCTCCTTGCGTGTCATGACACCGGTCGACTCGAACATCCGTACCGATGCGGGCTTGAGGTAGTTGTCAAAGATGAGCGGACAGCTGGTCTCGCAATCCAATCCCCGGCGGGCGGCCTCGTCCTTCCATTCGTCGCTATACCCGTTGCCGTCGAACCGGATGGGCTTGCATTCCTTGATGTAGCCGCGCACCACCTTGATGATGGCGGACATCTGCGGTTCGCCCTGTTCCACCAGTCCGTCCACCTCTTTCTTGAAGCGGATGAGCTGTTCGGCCACAGCCGCATTCAGGGCAATCATCGAGCTGGCGCAGTTGGCTTCCGATCCGGGCGCGCGGAATTCGAACCGGTTGCCGGTGAAGGCAAAGGGCGACGTGCGGTTGCGGTCGGTATTGTCTATCAGCAGTTCGGGAATCTGGGGGATGTTCAACTTCAATCCTTGCTTGGAGTCGAGCGAGTTCAAGTCGTTGTTGCTGCTTTCTTCCAGGTGGTCGAGCACCTCGCTCAGTTGTGTGCCGAGGAATGACGAGATGATGGCGGGCGGTGCCTCATGCGCTCCCAGACGGTGGGCGTTGGTGGCGCTCATGATAGACGCTTTCAGCAACCCGTTGTGGTGGTACACCGCCACCAGGGTATTGACCACGAAGGTGATGAAGCGCAGGTTCTCTTCAGAAGTCTTGCCCGGTGCCATCAGCAGGGTGCCGGTGTCGGTGCCGAGCGACCAGTTGTTGTGCTTGCCCGACCCGTTGACCCCCTTGAAAGGCTTTTCGTGGAGCAGCACGCGGAAGCCGTGGTTGCGGGCAATCTTGCGCATGAGCGACATGATGAGCATGTTGTGGTCTACGGCCAGGTTGCATTCCTCATAGATGGGAGCCAGCTCGAACTGATTGGGGGCCACTTCGTTATGACGGGTCTTGACGGGGATGCCCAGTTCCAAGGCCTGTATTTCGAGGTCTTTCATGAAGGCGGCCACCCGGGAGGGAATGGCTCCGAAATAGTGGTCTTCCAGCTGTTGGTTTTTCGAGGCCTCGTGTCCCATCAGGGTACGGCCGGTCAGCAGCAGGTCGGGGCGGGCGGCATAGAGGCCCTCGTCTACCAGGAAGTACTCTTGCTCCCAGCCCAGATAGGTCAGGATTTTCTTGACGGAAGGGTCGAAGTAGTGCATGACATCAAGAGCCGACTGGGTGACGGCACGGATGGATTTGAGCAGCGGTGCCTTGTAGTCGAGTGACTCACCCGTGTAGGCAATGAACACCGTGGGGATGCAGAGGGTGTCATCTACCACAAAGACGGGTGACGAAGGGTCCCACGCGCTGTATCCGCGGGCTTCGAACGTATTGCGGATACCTCCGTTGGGAAACGAAGAGCCATCGGACTCCTGTTGCACCAGGAGTTTGCCTGAAAATTCTTCCAGCATACCCCCTTTGCCGTCGTGCTCCACAAAGGCGTCGTGCTTTTCGGCGGTGCCCTCGGTGAGCGGCTGGAACCAGTGGGTATAGTGGGTCACTCCCAATTCAAGGGCCCATTTCTTCATGCCCGCAGCCACTTCGTCGGCAATGCCGCGGTCGAGGGCGGCGCCGTTGTCTATGACGTCGGTCAGTTTGGCAAACACCTTGCTGGGCAGATACTTGAACATTTTCTCGCGGTTGAACACATACTTGGCAAAGTATTCGCTCGGCCGCTCGGAAGGGCAGTTCACTGCTGTCGGCTTTTTGTGGAAGGCTTCTTCTACGACTTTAAATCTTAATTTTGACATAATACCTACTTTACTTTATTTCTTTTGGGTTGTTGTTGCTTGGGTGGATGGTGGTTTAGTGCGTGTTGTCGGCGGCTCATTTCAGCCATTGCCGGATGCGGCGCATGGCCTCGTCGCAAGTCCGTTTGTCGTTGAAGGCGGTCAGCTGTATATATCCTTCGCCGCCTGGGCCGAATCCTACACCGGGGGTGGAGATAATCCCCGTCTCATACAGCAGCTGGTCGAAGAATTTCATGGAGCTGGTGCCGTCGGGGGTCTTTACCCACAGGAAAGGGGCGTTCTCGCCTCCATACACCTGGAGTCTTGTTCCTGTCAGGCTTTCCTTCATGCGGCGGGCGTTGTCCATGTAGTAGCCGGTGAATTCCTTGACTGCCTTTTTCCCTTCGGGCGTGTAGAGTGCCTCGGCGGCGCGTTGGGCAATGTAAGAGGCGGAGCTGAACTTGATGCGCGTCAGCCGGTCCCACTTGGGGTTGAGCGCAATGCGCTTGCCGGCCAGCGTGGCTGCCGTCACCTCCTTAGGGATGACCGTGTAGCCGCAACGCAGGCCGCTGAAACCGGCACTCATGGAGTAGCTGCGGAACTCGATGGCTACTTTCTTGGCCCCTTTTATCTCGTAGATGGAGTGGGGGATGTCGCTGTCCTGGATGTAGGCCTCGTAGGTGGCGTCGAACAGAATCAGCGTGTCGTGCTCAATGGCATAGTTAATCCATTTCCGGAGTTCGGATTTGCGCTGCACGGTTCCCGTAGGATTGTCGGGGTAACACAGATAAATAATGTCAATGGGTTGTTCGGGCAGATGGGGGATGAAGTTGTTTTCGTAGGAGCAGGGCATATACACCACGTTGCTCCATTTGCCGTCTTTCTCCAGCGATCCGGCGCGGCCTACGGTGACGTTCGAGTCGACGTAAAGCGGATAGATGGGGTCGGTCACCCCGATGCTGTTGTCATGCCTGAGCAGGTCGCCGATATTGCCGATGGCTTCTTTGGAGCCAGGGGTGATGAAGATTTCGTTGGCATCGAAGTGGATGCCTTTGGGGACGAAGTCGTTCTTCAGGATGGCATCTATCAGGAAATCATATCCGTGGGTGGGAGCGTAGCCGTGAAACGTCTCTTTCTGCGCCATTTCATCAACGGCCTTGTGCATGGCTTCGACAGACACCCGGGGCAGTGGCAGCGTGACATCTTCTTTCCCCAAATCGAGGATGGTGGTTCGCGGATGGGTCACTCGGAAGGTGTTCACCCTTTTGGCAATATCCGTGAAGAAACAACTCTCGGGTATTTTCAGGAAATGTTCGTTTATCAATGCCATACATGCAGGTTGTTTTGTAAAAGGTGTTGCAAAAGTACGAAAATTCCGGGATTCACAAAACCTTTTTCTGCACTGCTTGTGGGGGAATGGAGCTTTTTTCAGATTTTGCTGAAAAAACACAGGACGGGCGCTTCCGGAACTGATTTCTTTTGCTAAATTTGCTCCCAACTTTAAGAACCTTGTAAAGAGATGGAAAAGCAAGTAATGATACCCCGCCAAAAGGTGATTCGGGAAATCAAGGATTATTTTTTGATTGGTTTGGGCATGATGTTTTATGCCATAGGTTGGACCGTTTTTTTGTTGCCGAACGATTTGCCGTCGCCCGGTGTGCCAGGTCTGGCTTCTATTGTCTATTGGGGTACCGGTTTTCCGGTGCAGTACACGTATTTGGGTATCAATGGCATTCTGCTGGTGTTGTCGCTGATGATTCTGGGATGGAAGTTCAGCGTAAAGACCATCTATGCCGTGTTTGTGCTCAGTACGGTGTTGCCTGTCGTGCAGAGCCTCACAGAGGGGCTGTCGTTGATTCATGACCAGCCGTTCATGGCCTGTGTGTTGGGCGCTTCGTTCTGTGGGGGTGGGGTAGGCATTGCGTTCTCCGCCAACGGAAGTACGGGGGGGACGGACATCATCGCTGCCATCATCAACAAATATCGTGACATCAGTCTCGGTAGGGTCATCATGCTCACCGACTTGATTATCATTTCGTCCAGCTACTTGGTGCTCCACAACTGGGAGAAGGTGGTGTACGGTTATGTGGTGTTGTTCATTTCCGGCTATGTCGTTGACCAGGTGGTGAACGCCAGCCGTCAGTCTGTACAGTTCTTCATCGTATCCAAACACTATGAGGAGATTGGCCGGCGCATCAACGCCGACCTGCACCGCGGTGTCACGTTCATCGACGGGGTGGGCTGCTACACCGGTTTAGGGGTGAAGATGATGTTTGTGCTGGCCAAGAAACGCGAATCGAACACTATCTTCCGGCTCATCAAGGATATTGACCCTCATGCCTTCGTCTCGCAGAGTGCCGTAATCGGTGTGTTTGGCGAGGGTTTCGACCGGATCAAGGTGAAATAATCTTTTTGTTCCTATTTTTATCAGGTGTATGATGACGAATATTGAAATAGCGCGTCACATGACGATTGGAGGCGATGCCATCTTGAGTAGGGATAGTCTGCATGCACTGGCGGCCATTCTGGTGTGCAGGAAATACAAGAAGGGCGAGCGTATTCTCAAGGAGGGAGAGGTCTGTACCTGCCTTCGATACATAGAGAAGGGGATGTTGCGCCAGTTCTATTTCAAATACGAAAAAGACCTGACCGAGCATTTGGCATACGAAGGAGGGGTGGTGGTCTGTCTGGAGAGCTATCTCAAGCAGGAGCCTACCCGCCTGATGATTGAGGCACTGGAACCCACGGTGCTGTGGGAAATTGACAAGGTAGAGGTGGAGGCCATGGCGATGAGTCGGGCCGATGTGGGGGTGTGGTACCGCAAGATATTCGAGGCTTCGCTGATAGAGTCGCAGATCAAGGCCGACACCTTGCGCTTCGAGCCGGCCCATGAGCGGTATAACCGCCTGAAGCAGCTCCATCCAGAGATACTCAAGCGTGCGCCGCTGATTTACATCGCCTCGCTCCTGCAAATGACTCCCGAAACGCTGAGCCGGGTCCGTTCGGCGGCACTCAATAGTTAGCGTTCCGGCTTCCTACGGCCTGCGGGCCGGCCCACCCCCTTTCAGAAGAGGGTGATGCCGATTTCAGCAGTGGCCTTGTGGCCGTAGGCATGGCTGCGGTTGTAATATCTGGTCCAGCTGTAGCCGCCTGCGGCAAAGATGCCGAACCTTCGGGTAGGATAGTAAGAGAGCACCAGTCGTGGCTGGAGGGCGTAAAGACGTTCCGGGCAATCGGCTTTGTGCTTGTTGTTCAGGGCTTCAATGTGGTAGAAGGCGGCGTCGGCGGCAATGTCCAGCTTGGAGGCCAGCGGGGTGTAGAGCCCCACACGGTAGAAGGCGGAGAGCGACAGCTCGTTGTCGACCCCCAGCGTATAGGCACCGCCACCCACTTCCGAATAACTGTACCGGTTCTTGAAGCGTACGGCCACGTTCACAATGTCCAGGTTGCCGCTGCTGATGACCAGCTGCGTGTGGGTGTAGGGATTGAGGTTGAACAAGCCGAATTGCCGGGACACCAGGCTGTCATTGCTCAGGTTGAGGAGACCTATCTGTACGCCTCGGTGGGTGTGCGAGGCCACATTCAGTACGCCCAGCTGTGCGCCGTTGTTGGTTTCTGTATAATTGGAGGCGGCCAGTTGGCAGCCGCTGTTCTTGACGGACAGATTGCCGAGTCCGGCCAGCTGCATTCCTTGGTTCTGTTTGCCTGCGATGTTCAGGAGTCCGGCCAGTTGCAGTCCTTTCACGTAGTGGCCGGCTATGTTGGCCGCACCGCTTATCATCACGCCTTTGTGGGATTGGCTTGCCAGGTTGGCCAGCCCCGAGAGTTGTACACCGCCTGCCGTCTCGCCGCTGATGTTCAGTAATCCGCTGACGGACACTCCCGACAGATTTCCACCGATGTTTCCCAGTCCGGACACCTGGAAGCCCTTCATGGTCTTTCCGCTGACGTTCACCAGTCCGGCTGCGTTCAGTCCATAGGTGTTCCGCCCCGCCACATTGGCGAATCCGGCCATGTGCGCTCCGCCGGCATCCATGCCGGTGATGTTGGCCAGTCCGCTCAGCTCGAATCCCTTGGAGTGATAATGGCTCACCGAGAAGATAAGGTTCAGTCCGAACCCGTTCAGATCTGGATGGTTGCTGATGAGGCCCAGATTGAACAGGGTTGTGGGAGGTTGCTGCTGGCTGTCGGTGATGTTCAGCGAGAGGTCCACGCTTTTTTTCAGTCCGTTGGGCTGCGAGGTTTGTGCCGGGCAGCGTATGGCAGCGGCCAGCAGTGCGGCGGCAGCCAGGAGCAGGTGGGAGAGATGATGGCAGGGTGACATAGGGTTTCAGTTAAGAAGTTAGTTTTTTTTTTAGAAGTCAGGAAGTGCGGTGCCGGTATCCGTTTGCCCCACTTCCTGACTTCCGTCAGATCACAATACGTTTTGATAGAGGAAGCGCTTGATACTCTTTTTCGGTGTTTTCTCAAACTCTTCGGGGTAGATTTTCACTTTTGTCAGCTGCGAATAGGCCGGCAGTTCGCTGTTCAGGGCCACACGGTTCTCTTCCATCACTTTTTCCAGGTCATGGTTGGAAAGTCCCTGCTTGTAGGCCTCGTCGAAATCCGGATAGATGAGCCCGGCCAGTTTGGTGTCCTTCATCTGGATGACGATGCTTTCTGATACGAAAGGCATGTTGTTGAGCTTGTCTTCGATTTCTTCCGGATAGATGTTCTGTCCCGACGGGCCCAACAGCATGTTCTTGCTGCGTCCCTTGATGGTGATGTTGCCTTCGGCATCCATGATGCCCAGGTCGCCCGTGTGCAGCCACCCGTCCTTGTCAATGGTCTGTGCCGTGGCCTCCTCGTTCTTGTAGTAGCCCAGCATCACGTTGTCACCCCGGGTGATGATTTCGCCGACGATATTCTGCGGGTCAGCACTGTCAATGGCCACCTCCATGCGTGGGGCTGCCTTTCCGCAGGAACCCGGCTTGAACTTGTGCCAGTCTTCGTAGCAGATGATCGGGGCGCATTCTGTCATGCCATAGCCCACGGTGTAGGGGAAATCGATGCTGCGGAGCAGGGCCTCTATTTCCTGGTTGAAGGCCGCACCGCCGATGATGATTTCATAGAAGTTGCCTCCGAAGGCCTGAATCATGTGTTCGCGTACGGTAGCCTTGATTTTGTCGTTGATGATGGGCACTTTGAGCAGAATCTTCATCTTCAGGGTTTCCAGCATCGGCAACACTTTCTTCTTGATGATTTTCTCGATAATCAGCGGGACAGCGATGACAATGTTCGGCTTGATTTCGGCGAATGCCTGGAAGATGATTTTCGGGCTGGGCACTCGGGTGAGGAAATAGACGTGGCAGCCGCAGGAGATTTCATAGAGGAATTCGAAGGCCAGGCCGTACATGTGTGCCATCGGCAGCATGGACACCACCTTGCTTCCGGGGTGGAGCGAGAGCACTTCGAAGGCGAATTGTGTGTTCGACCACAGGGCGCGGTAGGGAATCATGACCCCTTTCGAGAAGCTGGTGGTGCCGGAGGTGTAGTTGATGACCGCCAGCTCTTCGGGGAGGTCGCGGCGGTAGGCCACGTGTTCCTTGCGGAAGTTCTTGGGGTATTTGCGTCCGAACAGTTCGTTCAGGTGTTCGCGGGCATATTCCAGCTGTTTGCTGCGGCATACCTGCAGGCTGAAGTCCGTCATCAGGATGATACCTTCGAGGTTGGGCATCTCGGCCTCGTTGAGCGACTCCCAGACCACATCGCCCACAAACATGAGGCGTGCCCCCGAGTGGTTGGTGATGTTGTGTATGTTGTCGGCCTTGAATTCATGCAGAATCGGTACGGCCACGGCGCCGTAGGTCAGGATGGCCAGGAAGGCCACTCCCCAATGGGCGCAGTTCCTTCCGCATACGGCTACCTTGTCGCCGGGCTTGATGCCGCTTTCTTCCAACAAAATATGC
Source organism: uncultured Bacteroides sp. (assembly GCA_945833835.1). Classification (GTDB taxonomy): domain Bacteria; phylum Bacteroidota; class Bacteroidia; order Bacteroidales; family Bacteroidaceae; genus Phocaeicola. The sequence goes on along the minus strand of CAMAFR010000012.1, from coordinate 40,523 downwards.
ATTTTCTCTATCTTGCGGGCCAGGTCTTTATACTGGAGGGTGGCGCCCTTATAGTCGGTCAGTGCGTCATAGTCCCAATTCTTCTTGATACTCTCTTCAATAAAAGCCAAAAAACTTTTTTCCATAATATTATATTGCTCGTTGCACAAAAAACGGTGTTATGCGCAAAGATACCTTCTTATTTTTACATCTCCAACACTAATATGTTTTTTTTGGAGAAATGGCGGGGGACGTCATCGCTGATGGCGGACTCGGGGCATCGGTAGTGATGCGGAGGGGTCGTCTGTGATGGCTGGCGCACGTCCTCTCTGGCGGGTGTGCGGAACAAAAAGAAGGCGGGTGTGCGGGAAACAAAAAAGGCAGAGGCTTTTGTTCCCGCACACCCGCAGGGGGGTCATGCCGTTACCGGCGGTCAGCCTTCGTGGCTGCTGAAGTAGCGCATGAACTGGGTACGTTCGAACGGATTGACGGATCCGGCAGCTTGGGCGTTCATCTTGCCCTTGAACTGCTGCAGGCTGTCATAACCGTTTTTGTCCATCCATGCAGCCAGCTCTCCGTTCATGAGGTCGATTTCCTTGTTGCCGTTCAGGTAGATGGTGCTGCATACCTCGACAGCAGCCGCGCCTGCCAGAATGGATTTCACAACATCGCTGCCCGTGTGCACACCGCCCGAAATGGCATAGTCGATGCCGTTCACTTCGGCCGAGGCGATGGCTGCCCAGCGCAGGCGGTCGGCCAGCTCGCAGGGAGAGCTCATCACGTTGGTGCTCGTGAAGGTCAGGTTGTCGATGTTGATGTCGGGCTGGTAGAAGCGGTTGAACAGCACGACGGCGGCCGCTCCGTTGGCATACAGCTGGTTAATCAGAGCGATGGGATTGGTGAAGTTGGTGCCCAGCTTCATGATGATGGGAATGGAGACTTTTTTCTTGATGTGGCACAAAATGTCGATGTGGCGCTGTTCGAAACTGCCGGGCACATAGTCCTTGTCTGTCTGCAAGGAGAGGATGTTCAGCTCCAGAGCGTCGGCGCCTGCCTGTTCCATCAGGACGGCGAAGTCTTCCCATTCGCTGTCGCTGTAGCAGTTGATGCTGGCGATGACCGGAATGGTGCACAGGCGTTTGGCCTCCTCGATGAGGCTGATGTGTTCGCCCAAGGCGTGCGAACGGACGTAGGCGCCGAGGTAGTCGTCGGCTTCGGGCGAACCATAGTCGTTCAGTGAGCCTGCATGCTGGTTAATCTGTTCTTCGAACACGGATTTCAGCACGACGGCGGCTGCGCCTGCTTCTTCCAGTTGCTTGATTTTTTCCGCGCTGTTGGTCAGACCGGAACTGCTGATGATGATGGGGTTTTTCAGTGACAAACCCGCAAAACTTGTTGTTAATTGTGCCATATAGCTTTGATTTAATAGATTCTTTCTCCAAATATTTTGCTGCCTACCCGTACGAGCGTGCTGCCTTCTTGCAGGGCTATCGGGTAGTCGTGTGACATGCCCATAGACAGTTCCTTGAACGAGCTGTCTGTCGGGAAGAAGGTCTGTTTCAGCTCGTCAAAGAAGTGTTTGAGCGATGCGAACTCTTTCCGGATGAGGCTTTCGTCATCGGTATTGGTGGCCATGCCCATCAGGCCGGCGATGCGTACGTTGTGCAGCGAGGCCCAGTCTTCGTGGCGGAGCATGTCGCGGCAGCTGTCGAAGCTGAAGCCGTATTTGCTTTCTTCCTGGGCGATGTGTATTTCGAGCAGGCAGGGGATGATGCGTCCGGCTTTGGCGGCCTGTCTGTCGATTTCGGCCAGCAGCCTGTAGGTGTCCACTGCATGTATCATGGCGATATAGGGAGCGATGTATTTCACCTTGTTGGTCTGCAGGTGTCCGATGAAATGCCACTCGATGTCTTTGGGCAGTGCGGCTTGCTTGACCGACAGCTCCTGCTCACGGCTTTCGCCGAACAGGCGTTGGCCGGCGTCGTAGGCTTCCCGCAGGGCTTCCTCAGGGTGGAATTTGGAGACGGCCACGAGCCGTGTCCCTTCCGGAAGCTCCCCGGCCACCTCTTTTATCTTGGTTGCGATGTCATTCATTGTGTCACCTCCTTCGGGTCTTAACGTTGGTTGGCCTCGGCAAACTCCGGCTTCACGTCCGGTTCGGCTGAGTAAGGATACACATCCATGAGCGGGGTTTCGCTGACAGACGCTATGACATAGTCGGCCATGCTGCCTTTCATGCCTTCATCCAGTTTCTTCACGGCATCGCGCAGGTCGGCCGCCTGTACCAGGACCTGCGAGGCTGTTTTCTTTTCGGCTCCGCTCTTTTCATCGAGGGTGATAAAATATAGCTTGCATTTGAACCACCGGTCGGCAGCCTCTTCCTCGCTGGGGAACAGTTCGCTGTAATTGGCCCGTTTGATGTCGGCCACCGTGAATTCGCCGCTGATAAACGGGGTTATTTCTTCGATAATTCTCGATTCTGCTTCGGTAAAACTGAGTGCGTCTACCAGATAAGGCTCTGTCACTTTCTTGTTCATGCCGTTTTCCATCACCTTCTCATATCTGACTTTGCACTCGAACCAGGTATGCATCATAGCTTTTCTTCTTCTCTTTAGTTGGTTATTGAATTCATGTTTATCTGCAAAGATACATTTTTCGGGAATGTCTTTGTCTTTTTTCAGCATTTTTTTTGAAGGAGGCCGGGCAATCCGCAGGGGCTGTCCTCATTCCCTCAGGCGGCAGCGGTTGTGCTGCATGAACTCCTGGATGACGGCGGCATGTCTGCCGGGAATCAGGATGTGGTGGCTGCCCAGCGGGTTGGTGAGGAAGTAGCTGACCGGTTTCTCCAGCTTTATCTTCAGCTGTGTGCGTGGTGCTGCGGGGCAGTTGCCGTTCTCGGTCAGATAACCTTCGGACACGAAGTATTCGTCCAGACACTCGCCGCCGCACTTGAAGACGGTGACATCCCCCTCGTGGACGATGCCCCGCAGGGCGATGCCCACGTGTGTCTCGAAATGGTCGCAGATGAAATACTCGTCGGTCAGGCTGGGGGCGATGGCGCAATGCGAGAGGGTCACTTCGTTGCACCCGGTGTTGACGAAGCTGGTGTCGCCCATGAAGCAGGTCTGTCCGGTCAGTGTCTTGGCCATGAGCAGGGTCATGATGGATTGCAGGTCGCCTTCGCAGCCGGCGGAGATGCCTTCGTCGTTCAGCAGGCTGAGGGCGAGGTCGCCGGTGGTTTGCAGCGTATGGGCGATGGAGATGTTGGGCAGTGTCACGGCATCCAGCCTTTCTTCGTCGCAGATGGTCCGGACGGCTTTATACAGTCGCATGGCCCGCAGCAGGTCGTTGGGGGTGACATCCTGGCAGGCGGTGGCACGGTTGGCGATGACGGAGGCTTCCATGCCTATCATGTCGTCGGTCACAGCGGCAAAACGGTCGTTCAGCGTTTCGATGGGAATGTCGATATAGTGTACACCCCACCGCTTGCTGGCGATGAAGTAATCCACATGGCTGGCCACCAGCCACCGCGCAGGTGCCCCGATGACACCGATGCGTTTCCCTTTCAGGGCCTTGCGGGCCGAGTAGGCGCGGTAGTGTAGCAGCACGTCCTGCACCATCTCTTCGGGAGAGCCGTGGATGATGCGGGCACGGAGGTCCTTGCTCCGGATGCTGGCCACGATTTCCGCCGATGCGGCCAGCGAGTTGTACAGGCCGTCGGTCAGCAACGTGATGGGGTAGGGGAAAACGCTGAAGTTGCTGATGACCTTGTCTTCCACGCTGCCGTTGGCGATGAAGGCCATTTTGTAGACGTTGGCCGGAATGCTGTCCGCCTCTTCGCAGTTGACCAGATGGACGGTGAAGTGTTTTTCCAGTTCGATGAACAGCTCTTTGTGGCGTTCGTAGGTGATGTCTGTCCTTGTGGCCTCGAATGTAAATATAATAAGGTATAAATCCATGTTCATGACTTGTTGATGTTTTGCTCTTACAAACTTACAGGATTTTCTGAAAACCTCCAACTGCCGTTTTTATTTCTTAGGTAAAAGTTGCTTGTTTTATGCTTTCGGGCTATATTTGCAACCAATTAACCTATTTCGAGATAAAACTGATTGAATTATGCCGAAAATATCCATTCGAGGAAATGAAATGCCGGAATCGCCTATCCGTAAACTGGCGCCTTTGGCGGAAGCTGCGAAAGAGAGAGGAATTCATGTCTATCACTTGAATATTGGTCAGCCCGACCTGCCCACTCCGCGAGCGGCCCTCGATGCGATTCGCAATATAGACCGTACGGTGCTGGAATACAGCCCCAGCCAGGGATACCGCAGCTATCGTGAGAAGCTGGTGGGATATTATGAGAAATATGACATCCATCTGAATGCCGACGACATCATCATTACTACCGGCGGTTCGGAAGCCGTGCTTTTCGCCTTCATGAGCTGCCTGAATCCGGGGGACGAAATCATTGTGCCCGAACCGGCCTACGCCAACTACATGGCGTTTGCCATCTCGGCAGGAGCGGTCATCCGCACGGTGACGACGACCATCGAGGAGGGTTTCTCTCTGCCGAAGGTAGAAAAGTTTGAGGAACTGATCAACGAGCGTACCAAGGGTATCCTTATCTGTAATCCCAACAACCCTACGGGCTATCTGTACACCCGCCGCGAAATGAACCAGATACGTGACCTGGTAAAGAAGTACGACCTGTTCCTCTTCTCTGACGAAGTGTACCGGGAATTCATCTACACAGGTTCGCCCTACATCTCGGCCTGCCACCTGCAGGGCATCGAGCAGAACGTGGTGCTGATTGACTCCGTTTCGAAACGTTATTCGGAATGCGGTATCCGTATCGGTGCGCTCATCACCAAGAATGCCGAGGTGCGCAAGGCGGTGATGAAGTTCTGTCAGGCCCGCCTGAGTCCTCCGCTCATTGGCCAGATTGCGGCCGAAGCGTCGTTGGACGAGCCCGAAGAATATTCGCGGGAAACGTATGACGAGTATGTGGAACGCCGTAAATGCCTGATTGACGGATTGAACCGTATTCCCGGTGTCTATTCGCCCATCCCGATGGGAGCCTTCTATACGGTGGCCAAACTGCCGGTGGATGATTGTGAGAAGTTCTGCGCCTGGTGTCTGAGCGATTTCAACTACGAGGGCGAAACGGTCATGATGGCTCCTGCCAGCGGTTTCTACACGACTCCCGGCGGAGGCAAGAACGAGGTCCGCATGGCTTACGTGCTGAAGAAGGAAGACTTGGTGCGGGCGTTGTTCGTATTGCGCAAGGCACTCGAAGCCTATCCTGGCCGCGTAGACGACTAACCCTGTGGCGGCATGGACTGGAAACTTTTTGTAGCGCGCCGCATCTACCGGAGTGATGAAGGTGGAAAGGAAGTTTCGAAGCCTGCCGTGCGTATCGCCATGGCGGGTATTGCCGTGGGCCTGGCTGTCATGCTGGTGTCGGTGTCGGTAGTGGTGGGCTTCAAGCGGGAGGTGCGACAGAAGGTGGTCGGCGTGAGTGCCGATGTGCTGGTGACGAGCTTAGAGGATGTCCGCTCTTTCCAGACCACCCCCATCCAGGCGGACGACAGCCTGGTACATTCGTTGGCCGCATTGCCGGGAGTGGCCCATGTGCAGCGGTTTGCCACCAAACCGGGGATGATTATGACGGCCGACAACTTTCAGGGAATGGTGCTCAAGGGGGTGGGCGGCGAGTATGACCTGTCTTTTCTGGCCAGGCATCTGCAGGCCGGTGTCCTGCCGGTGTTTTCTGATTCGGTGGCCGGCAACGAGGTGCTGGTCTCACGCACCATCGCCGACCGGCTGGCACTGGAGGTGGGTGACAAGCTCTTCACGTACTATCTGGAAGGCACCGTCCGGGCCCGGCGGCTGACGGTGGCCGGGATTTACCAGACCCATTTTGCCGCCTTCGACGATGTTTTCCTGTTTACAGACCTGTTTACCGTGAACCGGCTCAACAACCGGGAGGCGGGGGAGGTGGACGGACTGGAGCTGTCTGTTGCGGCAGGTATGCGGCCCGACTCGGTGGGCGAGCTGTTGCGCGAGCGTTTGGCCGGCCCGACCGATGAGGAGCCGGACTACTACGTGCGGACGGTGGAGGAAGTCTATCCCCAGATTTTCGCCTGGCTCGACCTGTTGGATCTCAATGTGTGGGTCATCCTCCTGCTCATGACAGGGGTGGCGGGTTTCACCATGATTTCAGGATTGCTCATCGTCATACTGGAGCGTACCACCATGATTGGCGTACTCAAGGCCTTGGGGGCCGACAATGCCGCCATTCGTCAGGTCTTCCTGTCGTTTGCGGTGTTTGTGATAGGGCGCGGAATGGTATGGGGGAATGTCATCGGCCTGGCCCTGTGTGGCGTGCAGGCCCTGTTCAAGGTGGTGCGTCTGGATCCTGCCACCTATTATATTGATGCGGTGCCGGTGGAGCTGAACGTCTGGCTCATCCTGCTGCTGAATGTGGCCACGCTGTTGGTGTCTGTCCTGATGCTGATAGGCCCGTCTTGCCTGGTGAGCCACATCCATCCCGCCAAATCCATGCGCTATGAATGACGGTGGCTGCCTATGGCTGCCGCCAATTAGAATTAACAACGAAAAACTATGGCAGATAAGATAAAAACCACACGCATCGCGAAGTCCGCGAAGACAAAACCGGTCGATGAGTACGGCCATCTGCAACCGCAGGCACCCGAAATAGAACAGGCGGTGCTGGGCGCGCTGATGATTGAGAAAGACGCTTATTCGTTGGTGAGCGAGATATTGCGTCCCGAATCTTTTTATGAGCGGAAGCATCAGCTGATATATGCCGCCATTACCGACCTGGCCATCCACCAGCAGCCCATTGACATCCTGACGGTGGCCGAGCAGCTCAGCAAGCGCGGCGACCTGGAGGAGGCGGGAGGCCGGTTCTACATCACCCAGCTGAGCGGTATGGTGGCTTCATCGGCACATATCGAATACCACGCCCGCATCATCGCCCAGAAGTTCCTGGCCCGCGAGCTGATTACCTTCACCAGCAATATCCAGACCAAGGCGTTCGATGACACGCAGGATGTGGACGACCTGATGCAGGAGGCCGAAGGGAAGTTGTTCGAGATTTCGCAGCAGAACATGAAGAAGGACTACACGCAGATCAATCCGGTGATCCGCGAGGCTTACGAGATGTTGCAGAAGGCAGCCGCCCGTACCGACGGTCTGAGTGGTCTGGCCAGTGGCTTCCACCAGCTCGACAAGATGACTTCGGGGTGGCAGAACTCGGACCTCGTGATTATTGCGGCACGTCCGGCGATGGGTAAGACGGCCTTTGTCTTGTCCATGGCCAAGAACATGGCCGTGAACAACCAGGTGCCCGTCGCCTTGTTCTCGTTGGAAATGAGCAATGTGCAGCTGGTCAACCGCTTGATAGTGAATGTCTGCGAGATTCCCGGCGATAAAATCAAGAGCGGACAGCTGGCCCCGTATGAGTGGGGACAGCTGGACTACAAAATCAAGGAGCTGTACGACGCTCCGCTGTATGTGGACGATACCCCTTCGCTCTCCGTGTTCGAACTGCGTACAAAAGCCCGTCGTCTGGTGCGCGAGCATGGGGTGCAGGTCATCATTATCGACTATTTGCAGCTGATGAATGCCAGCGGTATGTCGTTCGGCAGCCGCCAGGAAGAGGTCTCCACCATTTCCCGTTCGCTGAAAGGGTTGGCCAAGGAACTGAACATCCCCATCATTGCCCTGAGCCAGCTCAACCGTGGGGTGGAAAACCGTGAAGGTATCGACGGGAAGCGTCCGCAGCTGAGCGACTTGCGCGAGTCGGGAGCCATTGAGCAGGATGCCGATATGGTATGTTTCATCCATCGTCCGGAGTACTACAAGATTTATTCGGACGAAAAGGGGAACGACCTGCACGGCATGGCCGAAATCATCATTGCCAAGCACCGTAACGGTGCCGTGGGAGATGTGCTGCTCCGGTTCCGCAGCGAGTTTGCCCGTTTCCAGAACCCGGATGACGACATGATTGTGCCGCTGCCCGGCGAGCAGGGAGGCTCTGCCCCGGTACTGAAGTCGAAGATGAACCGTGGCGGCGGTGTGCCCATGCCTCCTCCCGAGGAGATTCCGCCCATGCCCGACAATCCTTTCGGCGCTCCGGTGCCCGATGTTCCTTTCTGAATGTCCGGTGGATGCGCCATAAAAATCAGCGCAAGTTATATACGTTTGTGTTCTAAAAAAACGTATCTTTGCGCGAAAAAGTGTAGAGACAGACAAAAAATACATAGATTATGAATATTTCTTATAATTGGCTGAAAGAATACGTCAATTTTGATTTGACCCCGGATGAAGTGGCCGCTGCGCTGACTTCCATCGGTCTGGAAACAGGCGGAGTAGAAGAAGTACAGTCCATCAAGGGCGGACTGGAAGGTCTGGTAGTGGGCGAAGTGCTGACTTGCGAACCGCACCCCAATTCCGACCACATGCACGTCACGACGGTCAATGTGGGACAGGCCGACCCTGTGCAGATTGTCTGCGGTGCCGCCAACGTGGCTGCCGGACAAAAGGTCATTGTCGCCACACTGGGCACCAAGCTGTATGACGGTGACCAGTGCTTCACCATTAAAAAGTCAAAGCTTCGTGGTATCGAGTCAAACGGTATGATTTGTGCCGAAGACGAAATAGGCATCGGGACCAGTCACGAAGGGATTATCGTGCTGCCTGCCGATACGGTGCCCGGCACCTTGGCGAAAGATTATTATAATATCAAGAGCGACTATGTACTCGAAGTGGACATTACGCCCAACCGTGCCGATGCCTGCTCCCACTACGGGGTGGCACGTGACCTCTACGCATGGCTGCTGCAGAACGGACATCCGGCTACGCTGACCCGTCCGTCGGTAGACGCTTTCCAGGTGGACAGTCACGACCTCGACATCCAGGTGGAGGTGCAGAACACCGAAGCCTGTCCGCGCTATGCCGGAGTGGCCATCAAGAACGTGACGGTGAAGGAAAGTCCCGAGTGGTTGCAGAACAAGTTGCGGCTGATAGGTGTCCGTCCCATCAACAATATTGTGGACATCACGAACTATATCCTCCATGCATACGGACAGCCCATGCACTGCTTTGATGCCGGCAAGATTAAAGGCGGCAAGATTGTGGTGAAGACGTGTGCGGCAGGCACCAAGTTTGTCACCCTCGACGAGGTGGAACGCACGTTGGACGAGCGTGACCTAATGATTTGCAACGCCGAGGAACCCATGTGTCTGGCCGGCGTGTTCGGTGGCGTGGATTCGGGTACGACCGAAACTACTACGGACGTGTTCCTGGAAAGTGCCTACTTCCATCCGACGTGGGTGCGCAAGACGGCCCGCCGTCACGGATTGAGTACTGATTCGTCTTTCCGTTTTGAGCGTGGCGTGGATCCCAACGGCACCCTGTACGCCTTGAAGGAGGCCGCCCTCTTGGTCAAGGAACTGGCCGGCGGTGAAATAGCCTCCGACATCAAGGACAATTATCCTGCCCCGATAGCCGATTTCCCCGTAGAGTTGAGCTATGCATACGTCAATGCGCTGATTGGTAAGGAAATCCCCCGAGAGACCGTTAAGCGGATTGTGGCATCGCTTGAAATGAAGACGGTGGGCGAGACCGACGAGGTGCTCTCGCTGCTGGTGCCTCCTTACCGGGTGGATGTGCAGCGTCCGTGTGATGTGGTAGAAGACATTCTGCGTATCTATGGATATAATAATGTGGAAATCCCCACATCGCTGAAGTCCAGTCTGAGTGTGAAGGGCGAGACAGACAAGTCAGTGAAACTGCAGAACTTGGTGGCCGAACAGCTGGTAGGTTGCGGATTCAACGAAATCCTGAACAACTCGCTCACGGCAGCCGCCTATTACGAAGGGCTGGAGAGCTACAAGCCCGAAAATCTGGTACGGGTGATGAACCCGCTGAGCAATGACCTCAACGTGATGCGGGCAACGCTGCTTTTCGGTGGGCTGGAAAGCATCTGCCATAATGCCAACCGCAAGAACGCTGACCTGAAGTTCTTCGAGTTCGGCAACTGCTACCACTTCAACGCCGAGCGCAAGAACCCCGATAAGGTGCTGGCGGCCTACTCAGAAGAGCTGCACCTGGGAATATGGCTGACCGGTAAGCGTGTCAGCAACTCATGGGCCCATCCGGACGAACCGACCTCGGTGTACGAGCTGAAGGCCCATGTGCTCAATGTCTTCCGTCGGTTGGGAGTGAGCTTCGGTGCCTTGGTGTTCGGTAACCTTACTGATGACATTTATTCGGTCGCCATTTCGGTACATACCCGTGGCGGCAAGCTGCTGGCTACGTTCGGCGTGCTGCACAAGTGCCTGCAGAAGAAGTTCGACATTGACAATGAAATCTATTATGCCGACCTCAACTGGAAGGAGCTGATGAAGGCGGTGAAGAACAGTGTGGTGACCTACAAGGAAATCTCCAAGTTCCCTGCCGTGAAGCGTGACCTGGCGTTGCTGCTCGACAAGAAGGTGCAGTTTGCCGACATAGAGAAGATTGCCTACGAGACCGAGAAGAAGCTCTTGAAGAGTGTCGAGCTGTTTGATGTCTACGAAGGGAAAAATCTGGAGGCCGGCAAGAAGAGCTATGCCATAAGTTTCCTGCTGCAGGATGAGGCCGCTACGCTGAACGACAAGCAGATTGACAAAGTGATGCAGAAACTCATCGCCAACCTTCAGAACAAGCTGGGGGCACAGTTGCGCTGAGCGTCACAACAGCCCGTGAACCGGAATTTATATCAAGAATGTACAACTTAAAATATTTCATCCAATGGGAAGAGCGTTTGAATATAGAAAAGCTACAAAACTGAAAAGATGGGGACACATGGCCAAGACCTTTACCCGTCTGGGCAAACAAATTGCAATTGCTGTCAAGGCAGGCGGACCCGAACCTGAAAACAACCCGACACTGCGTTCGGTCATCGCTACTTGCAAGCGCGAGAACATGCCGAAGGACAACATTGACCGCGCCATCAAGAACGCGATGGGCAAGGACCAGAGCGATTACAAGGGTATGACTTACGAAGGCTACGGACCTCATGGTGTGGCCATCTTCGTGGACACGCTGACAGACAACACCACCCGTACGGTGGCCGACGTGCGTTCGGTCTTCAACAAGTTCGGCGGTAACCTGGGAACTACCGGTTCGCTGGCTTTCCTGTTCGACCATAAGTGTGTCTTCACCTTCAAGAAGAAAGACGGCGTTGATATGGAAGAACTGATTCTCGACCTCATTGACTATAATGTAGAGGATGAGTTCGACGAAGATCCCGAAGAAGGGACCATCACCATTTACGGTGACCCGAAAAGCTATTCGGCCATCCAGAAACATCTGGAAGAATGTGGTTTCGAAGATGTCGGTGGCGACTTCACCTACATCCCCAACGACTTGAAGGACGTGACAGCCGAACAGCGTGAAACGATTGACAAGATGATAGAACGTCTGGAAGAATTTGATGACGTACAGACGGTCTATACCAATATGAAACCCGAAGAGGAGTAAGCTGGTCTGGACACATGAAGCTGACGTACAAGACTGCGGGTACATGCAGTACTGCCATAGAGGTGAATGTGGACAACGGTATCGTGACCGATGTACGCTTCGCGGGCGGATGCAACGGGAATCTGCAAGGCATCTGTTCGTTGGTCAAGGGAATGAAGGTAGAGGAGGTGCTTGCCCGTCTGGAGGGTATCCGCTGTGGCGGTCGCCCCACTTCGTGTCCTGACCAGCTGTGCAAGGCGTTGCGGCAGGCATTGGGTTGACCCTGCGTCTCCCTTGACGGGAGCGTCAGGCCTATTCCGGAAGAGTAAGAAGACACAGCGTCACAAAGCATCAGGGGGGGAGGAATCTCCGGCTTGAGACTTTGTGACGCTGTGTCTTTGTTTTGCGGTATGCAGGAAACCGTTTCGGGTGGTCAGGACTTCCGGCAGAAGGCCTTGAACTCACAAAAACTGCAAGGATCTTCTACATCGGTGGGCCGGAACGGCAAGTCGGGGTGGAAGATTTCTTCCAGCAGTGTCTGGAGCCGTTGGTGGAACTCCTGCCGGTAAGGGAGGAAATCCAGGACGGCTTCTTTGGCTTTGCGGGCTTCTCCCAAGCGGATGACCGGAGAATAGTCTTCTGCGGCGCACCGGTGGATGAACAGCAGCGAAGGAGCCACCTGATAGTCCAGCTGCCGTTGGGCCAACTGGCCGCACACGATGTCGGCATACAGAAAGGTCTGGAAGACGTATGCCGAACGCTTGCGGTCGGGCACGAACAAGGCCGCTACATTGGCCGGCGTGTCTGGCATGCCTCCGGTCTTATAGTCCACGATACGCAGGATGTTTTCTTTCCGGTCCATGCGGTCGATGATGCCCCCGATGCGTGAGTGGATCATTCCTTTGGGAGTAGGGATGTCTGCCGGTTGGCTGACAAACCGTTCGGAGGCCACGAACTCGAAGGGGGCGTAACGGATGTCTCCCCGCAGCAGTTGCTTGAGGTAGCGCAGGATGACGGCAGCGTTGATGAGTTGCAGCCCGTTGTATTCGGGACGTTCGTCGGCCGGGATATGGAAGAACAGCCGTTTGAATCCGTCGTCCACATAGGCTTGCAGGCGGGGTTCGTCTTTGAGCAGGGTTTCGAGGGTGGCACGGTCAATGGTAGGACCGTGGGCGGTCAGGTCCTTATAGATGTGTTCGGCGGCATCGTGGAAAATGCTGCCGAAGGTGGCGGCATCCACATCGGCGCTGATGGCCTCCGGGGCCGACAGTTGGGCCACATGTCGGAAATAAAACTTCAGCGGACAATCCAGGTAACAATTGAGCATGGTGGGCGAGAGCAGGGCATGCGGATTGACACGCAGGTCGTACAAGGTTTGCATCCGTTTCATGACAGTGTCCGTCTTCTCGATGCAGAGGGGTGTGTGGCCTTGCGGTGACTGACGGGCTTCGAGCCGGAGCCGGCGGACAGGATGTTCCCATTCTACCAGGAACTGAAGCAGGAAGCGCGACATTTCGCCACGGTTGATGCCATCGGTCGCCGTGTTGTAGACCAATGTCACCTTCTCCGCCCGTTGCAGCAGCCGGTAGAAATAGTAGGCATAGACGGCTATTTTGTGGTCGATGGTGGTCATGCCGAAAGCCTTCCGCAGGTTATAAGGGATGAAGGAAGCGTCGCTTCCGGTTTTGGGCAGTTGCCCCTCGTTGACCGACAGCAGGATAAGGTGGCGGAAATCAAGATTTCGTGTCTCCAGCACCCCCATCACTTGCAATCCGATGGCCGGTTCGCCGTGGAAAGGGATGGAAGAGGCCGATAGGACGCGGGTGATCAGTCGTTTCAGGGTGCCGCCGGTTACCGGCAACTTTCCTGTTTCTATCAAATCGGCGAAACGGTTGATCTTGCTGAAGGTCTGGAACAGCGATTCACGGTATAGCTGGTCATATTCCGCACGGCGGTCGATGGTCCGTTGCCGGTAGTACACGCCCATGTCCTGCAGCGTGTCGGCAATCAGTCGGCAGAGGCTCAGGTTGTCGCTCACCGGGGTAAAGATGCGTTGCAGCAGCCGGTCTTTCTGCAGCTCGGAAGGAAGCGGGTAGAAGCGGTTGTTCTGCGTCAGGGTGGTCTGCAACAGGTGTGCCTCGTCGGAGAGGCTGCGCACGTAAGGATGAGTCAGTGTGCTGATGACGTAGTCGAACAGGAAGCGTCCGTTGTGGGCGTTATAGCCGGAGGTATGCAGGTCGAGCAAGACACAGACAAGGCTGTAGGCCGGTGTCTGTGACAGCGGGAAGCCCATGGTGATGTTCGTATGGCGGATATTTTCGGGCAGCGAGTGCAGGGTGGATTGCAGCAGCGCCTCATTGCACAAGACGACGGCGGTTTCCTTCTCGACCGGCGTCAGGTTTTCTCGGAGCCACTGGGTGAGGTAGCGTGACTGCCCGTTCTCGGTAGGTGACTCCACGTAAGTGATGTCTTTGGCACTATCCAGGTGGTTGTAGCAGCCTGCCGGCAGTTCGGAAGGAAAGTCACGCAGGTTGCGCCGGATGAACTCGCCGGCTTCGTGCGGCTGGCGATGCAGGTAGAACGTGTCATAATCCCAGTAGAAAAGGGCTTTCCCTGCCTCGCGGAGGCGGCTGAAAAGGCGGTGTTCCACCTTGTTGAGCACATTGAAGCCCACAAAGACGTAGGTGCGGTAGGGCCATGCGCCTACATTGGGGCGGTCGATGACCTGGCGGTAGAGCATCCCCTCGTAGGCCAGGCCCTGTGTCTCCAGTCGGTGGCGGAACGTGGTGTATAGGTTACCCAGCCCGTTCCAGATGTCAGTGAAGCGTTGCTTCAGTTCGGTGGTCTCTCGTAAAGAGAAATGCCGGAAGAACTGGCTGATGGCTTCCTTCTGTCCCTCCTCCAGGAAATCGTAGTGCTCGCTCAGCTCGTTCAGCTCTTTGAGGTTACTGAACAAGGCGTCGGTGTCGGCCAGGTTCTTGTCGGCATCATCGAAGTCACTGATCAGCATTTCGCCCCAGAAGTAGAAGTCGTCGAGGGTCTCCCGGCTGCCGGTCTGCTGGCGGAAGACGTCATAGAGCTCGCACACTAATTGGATGGGGTCGGCCACTTCCAGCGGAGAGGCTTTGCGGAAAAGCTCGCTGATGGTGAGGTAGGCAGGTGACCATATCGGCCGGTCGGCTTCCTTCACTAAGTATTCGTTGAAGAAAAGTCCGGCCCGTTTGTTCGGGAAGACCACGGCCACGTCGCTGAGGTTGCCGCCGGTTTTCTGATACAGGTCGTGGGCTACAGATTGCAGGAATGTTTCCATGGTGATAGAGGGAATTACTGACGTGAAAAGGATTCAATTACAACGGGGTTCGGTGGCGGACAGACCGGGGGCGGCAATTTCTTCCAGCTCGTTCTTGAAGACGTACCACAGGAACCCCTTCGGCTGGCAGTACCCCATGTCGTGCAGCAGCTGCATGTATTCCTGCACCTGCATCCGGTAGTCGTCTTTCGGTTTCCCGAACTTGAAGTCCACCACAATGACTTGTCCGTCCTTCACCATGACCCGGTCGGGCCGCCGTTTCTGCAGGGTCCCGTCTTGATTTTTGGACAGGATGGAGCACTCGTTGAAGAGTTGCCAGGAGCCGTCGTACCAGCTTCTCACTTGGGGATGACGGAGGGCCCATGTGGCCAGCCGCATGATTTCCTGCTCCTGACGGTCGGAAGCCACGACCCCCTCCATGCGCAGCTGCCTGACCGCCCTGGGGATGTCGGTCCCGCACCGGATATCGGCGAAGACCCGGTGCAGCAGACGTCCTTGGCGGATGTAGCGTTGGGCATCGGTCTCTTCTTCTTCCCCGCCAATGAAGTCGGCAGACCGGTTGGATTGCTTGAACTCGATACACACATCGGTTGATTCGATGTGGAGTGTCACGCCGTCGGGCTCGGTGGTCAACCGGTTGGAGGAGGGAGCGTCCGATGGGGCCACGGAGGGACAGAGGGTGCCCAGTTCGTAGACGGCCGGTTTCGTGGTGTCGGCAGGGTCGGGGGTGGAGTGGAACAACGTCTGGTCCATCCGTGGCAGGGCGGTGGCCAATAATTGTGACACTGTGTCGTTGGGCGAGCGTTTCCCCCATACCATCAGGTTCTTGCAGGCACGGGTAAACGCCACATACAGCAGGTTCAGGTTGTCCACCCAGAGTTGCAGTTGCTCTTCACGGTAGTTGTGATGGTAGATAGATTCCGCCATGCCTTTTGAATAATCCACCGGCATCGGACTGAGCTCATCGAAAGGAGCGATGCCGCCGCCCTCGTCATTCGGGGCGGGACTGCACCATAACAGGTGGTTGTTGGTTTCGTTCTCCATTTTCCAATCGCAGAAAGGGAGGAGCACCGTGTGGTATTCCAGTCCTTTCGATTTGTGGATGGAGAGGATGCGTATGCCTTCCATCTCTCCCGAGGGGATGGTCTTCTCGTGCAGGGTGTCGTCCCAATAGGTCAGAAAGGCGGTCAGTTCGGACGAGTGGTCTTGCATATACTGGGTTACGGCATCATAGAAGGCGCACAGATAGGCATCCTGCTGTTCGATGCGCTCCATGCCGAACAGTTGGAACAACTGTTCCAGCAGTTCATAGAGGGGCATCAGCCGCAGCTCCTCGGTCTGCAGGAGGAAGCCGGCCGGCAGGTAGTCTTCTATATGGTCCAGCAGCAGGGTGTTCAGGCTGAGGTCTTCTTTCAGGATATACCGGCGATAGTTGACGGCCAGGCGCGCCAGCGAAATACGGTCGTCGGGCGAGGTCAGGTAGCGCAATCCGTCTATCAGGGTATTGACGGCCAGTGAGGCATCCAGCCGGAAAGCTTCATCGGAAACGATGCGGTAAGGGGTGTGCAGGTCAAAATAATCGGCTATGGCCGGTATCATCTTGTTTTTGCGCACCAGGATGGCTATGTCAGCCGTGTGCACTCCTTCCTGTACCAGTTGGTCTACCTGTAAGGCCAGTTGTTGAAGCAGTGTCGACTCATAGGGCTCTTCGGCCGAGTCGGGCAAGAAGGTCAGTCGGACGAAGCCTTTTGTGGTCTGTTTCCGCGTTGTTTGGGCAACATCGCCATAGGCTTCGGCCAGTTGGGGGCAGGGGGTGCCATACATCTCCTGATGCCGTTCGTCGAGTACCTGGCAGGCCGTTTCAAACAAATGGTTGTTGAATCGGATGATGTTGGCTTCGCTTCGCCAGTTCGTATCCAGGTGGCAGGTCTTGACCCGGAACGAGGGATCCTTGTCCAGCCCAGCCAGGATTTTCCAGTCGCCGTTGCGCCAGCGGTAGATGCTTTGCTTGATGTCGCCAACGATAAGACTGCCTTCTTTTTGTGACAGGCTCTCTTCCAGCAGCAGTCGGAAGTTCTCCCACTGCATCCGTGAGGTGTCTTGAAACTCGTCTATCATGACCGCATCAATGGTCGTCCCGATTTTTTCGTAAACGAAGGAGGCGTCACCTTCGCGGATAATGCCGTGCAGCAAGGCGTTGGTGTCCGAAAGCAGGAAGCGGTTGTGCATCTGGTTCTGGAGCCGCACCTCGCTGTCAATATACGACAATAGCCGCAGGGTATTGAGGTAACGTAGGGACAGGTTGCAGGAATTGAGCAGCAGGTTGTTTCGGGTGCGGAACTTTTCGGCTTCGGCCAGTAAAGGAATCAGTTCCTCAGCCGCCAACAGGCGGATGTCCGCCGCCCGTTTGGAAGACTTGGCGGTCCATTCGTCCCCACTGGACAGGCATTTCTCGACGGTAGCGTTGCGAACGTCGTTGGTCAGTTTGCCCTCGGCCAACTTCTTGAAGTAGCTGCTGATTCCCCGTGATCCGTTCTTGAGGTCGGCGGGAGTCAGCCGGTTCATTTCGAGGATGCCTTGAAACTGATCGGCAAAGCCCTTCATCTGTTCCAGAATGTCGGTGCGGATGGATTCCAGCTTTTTCCGATAAACGGGTATGAACTGTGGGTCCGACAGTTTTTTGCGCAGCGCATCGCCTTGTTCGATGTAGCTCTCGTTGAAGATGTTCAGTCCGAACCTCTTGATTTCCTTTGCGATTTTCCAGCTTTTGTCATCTGCGATGCGTTCTTCGATATGTTCCAGCAGCCAGTGCAGCACCGGCGATTGCCGGTCCAGCTTTTCGATGAGGGCGTCTACGGCATCTTCGAGCACTTCCGTGTTGCTCAGCTCGATGTTGAGGTTGGCACCCAACTCCAGTTCGCGGGCCAGATGGCGCATGACGGATTGGAAAAACGAGTCGATGGTTTCTATCCGGAAGCGGCTGTAATCATGGAGGATGTTGCGTAAGGCTTCAGCCGCCGCCTGTCGGAGTTCGGCTGCTGTTTGGCCTGTCGAGGCAAGGAGCGTGTCCCTATACCCATCGGAGGCCTTGTCGCCGATGGAAAGTCCGTAGAGTTGGCTGAGGATACGGTCTTTCATTTCGGCGGTGGCCTTGTTGGTAAAGGTCACCGCCAGAATCCTGCGGTAGGCTTTGGGGTCTTGCATCAGCTGCCCGATGTAGTGGGCCGCCAGGGTGAAAGTCTTTCCCGAACCGGCCGAGGCTTTGTAGAGCAGCAATTGCGGGTGCCCCCCAAGGGGGGCCGTAGGCCGTGTTTCCGTCTGGTAGTCTTCGTTCATCATGGTGGGGGAGCGTCTTCTTATTTCCCGTCAGATGGCAGGCCGATGCGTTTGCCGAAGGTGGCATTGTGGCGGATGTCCGACACCAATGTGGCGGCCACGGTGGCACGTCCGCTGGCGGCAGGCTGCACATCGTACACCTTGCCGGCACTCTCCAGAGCGGCGCGCAGCAGCGGGTCGTTCTCGTCCCCCCATTCTTTCAGTAGAAGGCCTTCGGCAGCTTCCTTGTCGGGCGTCAGTCCGTTGGGCATACAGGGGGTCTTGCCTTCCGCATTCTGGTAGATACTCAGCATCACGTAGATGCCCCAGTCCTTGATAATGGACACATTCTCGGGAGCCAGCATCTGCCCCGTACAATATTTCCCGTGCGAGTTGTTACCTATCAGCTCCACTTCCATATAAGGCATCAGTCCACTCAGCAAGGCCTCGGAGGCCGAAGCGGTGTTGGACGAGATGAGTCCGTACACTTTCTGCAAGCCGATATTGGCTTGGCTGGTGTCGTACACAAAGTCGATACCGTTTTTCTCTGCCGTATAGTTCCACGATGTCTGGAATTTTGTTTCACTGCGTACGCCTTGTTTGGTGAGCAGGCTATTATACGCTTCTTTCTCGAACAAGGCCTCCCGTGCCACTACATCTGCCGGTGCC
This sequence comes from uncultured Bacteroides sp., assembly GCA_945833835.1. Taxonomy (GTDB): domain Bacteria; phylum Bacteroidota; class Bacteroidia; order Bacteroidales; family Bacteroidaceae; genus Phocaeicola. Next base: position 21,721 of record CAMAFR010000012.1, on the reverse strand, counting down.
AGCATAGAGGCCAGAGCGAGTTCAGTCACCACATAACCGCCGCCGTTATAGCGGAGGTCGAGAATCAACTCTTTCACACCTTCTGCCTTGAAGCCTTGGCAGATGTCGATAAGCTTTGCGGTAGATTTCAGGTCGAACTGCCCGTAGCAGAGGTAGCCCACCTTCTTGCCGCCCACATCGAAGGTGCGATGGCAGAACACGGGGTCTTGATACATCTTGATGGCGGTGAGGCTGACGGTCTTGCCGCTGCTTTTGATGGTGTTGCCGTCTATCTCGCCCATTCCCAGCTGGATGGCGGCACTGGTATTGATGTCGTTGTAATTGCTGTCGGTGATGGCTTTGCCGTCAAAAGTGATGATCACATCTCCACGTTTCAATCCGGCCTGGGCGGCAGGGCTGTCGGCATAGACGGCCGCCACGATCATGAAGTAGCCGTCTGTATTGCTGTACTTGCCTATTTTGTAGAGCATTCCGTAGGTGGTATCTACCCCTTGGGTGCTTTCCTGCATAGCCCCTAAGTCATTGGTGAGGGAGGTCCATTTGTCCTCTATGCCGGTAGCGCTGTTCTTGTAGCGGATGTCGGCTACCACCGCGATGGGGTGGGTACAGGTGTCGGGATTGAGGCGGGGCAGGCTGCCGGCTATTTCCTCGTTCCACACGTAGAACGTGCCGAGCACATCTTTGGCGAACTGGGTGGCATAGGCCGTTTCTTCATCCGTGTCAGGGTCGATTACCGGATCAATGATTGGAGAGGGGATTTCGGGGGTGTTTTCTTTGTCGGAACAAGCAGTGAGTCCGTAAAGACTGCCCAATAACAACAACAGGCTGGCCATCCAGCAGGAAATAGATTTTCTCATACGTTTTTATGCGGCTTTAGTGAATTAAAAAGAAACGCTGTTTTTTTTAAAACGGGAGCAAGTTATAAAAAATAATATTCTCAACCAAAGAAACCACATGGTTTTAAGCAGGAATCTGGGAGGGCACCACCATAAAAAGCGTACCGACAGCACGGCTTCCCACGAAATGGGGGAGGGGGCTGTCGGTACGCTCTAAAGATGATGTTATCGGTCCTGAAGGCGCGTCAGAAGTACAGGTAGCGGTTGTCCACCACTTTTCCTTTTTCTCTCAGCTCGAAGATACATTGTCCGGCATAGCGTGTAGCCATGTTGGCCAGTGTGCTTTCTTCTTTTTTGGTGTCAAACTCTTCGGCACTCTTGTTCTTGGCCAGCACCTGGATCAGGTAGACACCGGCATTGCCTTTGATAAGGCCGGATGTCTTGCCTTCAGCCAACTTGGCTGCATAGGCACTGACATTGGGTTCGCTGGCTCTGGCTACCGAGATGTAGGCAGGGGCGGCAAATGTGACGTGCTTGATGGTGTCGCTCACGGCCCCCTGCATTTCTTTGACAGCGGCTACCGAGGTGCAACCTTTCAGCTGTTCCATGATTTTCTCTGCCTTTTTGTTGCGGCGGATCTCAGCCTTCAGCATTTCGGATACCTGGCTGATGTCGGCATAACCGGCGGGGTGGACACTTTCGAGTGCCACTACCAGCAGATGGTCGTTGTTGCCACACTCATACAGCGGTGACACTTGTCCCGGTTTGGCATCGAAGACCCATTTCAAAGCCTCGCGCGTAGAGCGGATGCCGCCCACGTAGTGCTCTGCACTTGTGAAGTTCTGTCGGGGCAGGACCGTGTAGCCGGCTTCTTCGGCATTCTTTTCCATGTCGGCCAAGGTCGTGTTCTGGGCCACAAACTGGCTGAAAGCGTTGTAGGCCTTGCTGTAGGTTTCTTTGCTGAACTCGATGGGGCGTTTTACCACCGCCACTTTGTATTTGGTCTTCGGAGCTTTCTTTCCGGTCACCTGCAAAATGATGTTGGCCTGGCCCAGTTTGAGATTGGTCAGTTCGTTGACAGGCTGGCTGATGAGGGCATTGACAAACGTCTGGTTCTCGGCATCCAGCATCCCGTTTTCCCAGCTCTGGGCATTCACCCAGACAGATTCGCCGGTCTGGCCGTAAATCTTGGCCACGTCGGCAAAATTGGCTCCCCCCTTCAATGCGTTGAAGATACTGTCGGCCAAGGTGACGGTCTGTGCATCGGTTTCGGCGTACACCTGAATCTGACGGAACTGTATGGAGTCGGGAGCCGAAGTCTTGGCAATCACCTTGAAGGCATTGTAAGCGTCGTCGGCCTGGCTGTAATAAGGTCCGTACACTTCGTTGATGCCCGTCGAGTCCAGACGGCTGGCCACGTCGGCAGGCAGGATGTTCTTGTTGACCGGAATGTCCAGGTAGTTGACAGAAGAACCCGTAGAACGGACAAAGGCAGCGAAATCACTCTGGGTGGTGGCCAGTTGCTCACTGAATTCGGTCACCTCTTTCAGCACTTCCTGGCGGTCTTCATCCGAGGGGGTCACTTGGATGTCAATGTACTTGATGTCGCGCGTTTCTACCGGTTGCTTGAAGGTTTCCTTGCGCTCCTTGTACAGTTGCTTGATGTCATCGTTGGAAATGCTGACCGTTGAGTCGCTGACCGTTGCGTAGGGAATGCCTGCCAGCAGGATTTCGGCTTCCTGTGAACGTGCGTTGAAGGCATCCTCGGCAGCCACAGGGTTGGAAATGAAAGATTTGGCAATCAAGTCCTGGTATTTCTGTGCCAGAGTGGTCTGTTTCAAGGTCTTTTCGATAAAATTCCAGAATTTGCCCATTTTCTGGTAGTATTCCACATATTGTGCGGGCAATTGGCTGGTACCCAGGTTGGCATAGTCCACGAGGAACTTCTTCAGCATATCCTTGTCGAACGCACCGGTTTGCGGGTTACGGAACGGGGTCTGCATCAGCAGCGGGTTGGTCCCTTCCTCAATGATATGCTGTATTTCAGCGTTCGTAACGGTCAGACCCAGTTTCTTGGCTTCGGCGGCAATCAGTTCGTTGTTGACGTATGTCTGCCATACTTGATCCTTGATTTGGGTCAGCTGTTCTTCGGAGAGGGCGTTCAGTCCGTTGGTGAGCTTGATGACTTCGCTCATTTCATCGACCATTTTCTGATAGTCCTGAGCCGACAATTCTTCTCCATTCACTTCTCCTACATTTTGTTTGCCCGTGTGCGGCTGGAGTATTTTCCAGGCGTCGCCTGCGATGAACGCAAAAAGGGCAAGACCAATCACAATGACCAACAGGGGGCCTTTGCTTCTGATTTTTTGTAATGTTGCCATTTAAAGTTCTTGTTTTATGATTTGATTCCTTGATTTTTCCGTATTTAGGGCACGAAGATACAAAAAAATGCAGTTCGGGAGGTATTTTCTGACAAAAAAATGCTTTAATTGTTTACTTTCAGCCTTACCAATTCTATTTTGCTGGCTGTCACTTTGACTATCCGGAACTGGTAATTCTCGATGGTAATCACTTCATGTATTTTGGGAATGCTTTGATACTCATGCAGGATAAGTCCTCCAATCGTTTGATATTCATCGCTTTCAGGAAGATTGAGTCCGAACTCCTCGTTGGCCCTTTCTATCTCCAGCCTGCCGGAGAATACATATTCATTCCCGCCCAGGGATTTGGCGACAATCGAGTCAATGTCATGCTCGTCTTCGATATCGCCCAAGATTTCCTCTACGAGGTCTTCGAGGGCCACAATCCCCGATGTGCCGCCGAATTCGTCGACCACCACCGCCAGTGAGCGTTTCTGCTGCATGAACAGTTTCATCAGCTTGTGTGCGCTCATGGTTTCGGGAACAATGGGAATCGACCGGATGCTTTTCCGCCAGTCGGTCTGTTCCTTGAACATTTCCGAGGAATGGATGTATCCCACGATATTGTCGATGTTCTCGTTGTAGACGATGACTTTGCTGATGCCGCTGTCGATGAACGTGTCTTTCAGCTCTTCGATGGGGTCATTGATTTCGACGGCGATGATTTCTGTACGGGGTACCATACAGTCGCGTATCTTGATGCTCGAAAAGTCGAGTGCGTTCTGGAAAATCTTGATTTCGGTGTCGATGTTCTTTTGGTCTTCGGCCTGACCGATGCTGCTCTGGATGAAATAGTCCAAATCCACTTTACTGAAGGCCTTGTCTTTCGCCTCCTTATTGATACGGGTGCCGCTCAGCCGCAGCATGCAGCCCGACAGGAACGATGCGAATTGGCTGATGGGGTAGAGCACGATGTAGCAGACAGAGGTGGGCACTGCAAAAAAACGCAGGGTGGCGTTCGGGTCTATTTTGAACAAGGTCTTGGGCATGAACTCGCCTGTAAACAAGATGATGATGGTAGAGATGACCGTCTCCACCGCCACCAGGACCGCTTCGTTCACGTGGTAGTGCGGGGGCAGGTAGCCTTCGATGATTTGGGCGATGAGGATACCATAGATGACCAAAGCAATGTTGTTCCCCACCAGCATGGTCGAGATAAAGTTGTTGGGATGACGGTAGAAGACGGACAGGATCCGGGTCGTCAGGTCGTTTTGCCGGGTCATCTCAAACCGTAATTTATTGGAGGAGACGAAGGCGATCTCCATCCCTGAGAAAAAGGCCGAGAAGGCCATGGATATAAGTAAATCTATATATAGTCCCATTTGGTACTGAGTTTTCTATTTTTTCAAAGTGCTGTCGGTCGGTGCCGTGTCTTCAACGGTGAAGATGCCGCTGTTGTTGAATATCTGGTATTCAGTCATTTGTTGGTTCGAGTCGAACCCATATCCTGTCAGTATTTTGTCTACTTGTTCGATGCGTATGAATTGGTTGGAGTAGATGCGCTCTGTCCGTTGGTCCCAATAGAGGAGCTGTGTGTCGAACTTGTCGCCTTTCTGGCTGCGGATGTGTACATTGCTGCGCAGCTCCCACAGCCTTTTCTGGTCATAATAATAAGCGGTGTCTGCCTTGATGCTGGCATCGATATGAAACAGGGTATCGAACTTTTCGAGGTAGATACCTTTCTTGAAGGCCCAATAGGGTGAGTCCACACGGCTGTAGATCAGCCATTCGGAAGCTATAATCTTGTATCGTATCAAGCCGGAGTCGGAGATGAAGGTGGTGACGCCTGTCGTGCGCATATCGGGCACTGAGTCCTGTTCGCGTATGGCGTCTACCAGGTTTTTGTGCTTGTCATCGCATGACGGCAGTAAAAGCAACATAACAGTTGCGCAGACGGCAACTGTTATGTTGAAGAGGGTGAGCAGATAATTCGTTTTCTGTCCTTCTGGCATACGGAGTTATCTGATAGTGGTGGTTTCGCCAATCCAGCCGCCGATGGTCACTGAGTTGCCTTTCTTCAAGCCCAGGAAGAACAGGTCTTCATCTTTCGGCGTATAGGCCGCATAGCTGCGAATCAGTTTGTCGGCTTCTTCGGCCACACTGGGGTCAACGCTCTTGGCGCGCTGCAGTTTGTCGATGGCGGCAAAATAAGTACATTTATTCAAAGCGGCTTCGTCGCTCCAGTTGGGGCTGGCGCCGTACATCTGTGCAATCAGGATGTAGGCCTTGCCACAGTTGGCGTTGCTGGCGATGGCTTTGTTGGCGTAAGACTTGGCACGTCCGTACATTTTCTTGCTCATCAGGACGACAGCGGCGTTATAGCAGTTGTCTGCCTTCTTTTCGGCATCCGATTCCAAGTCAATGGCCTGGTCAAAGTAAGTCAGGGCCTTTTCGAGGTCGCCTTTCTTGTAGTACATATAGCCGCAACCTACTGCCGTGGCAGCTGTCGGCTCAACGGCGTGTGCATATTCCGAAGCCTGGAAGTAAGCCTCTTCTTCCGTACAGCGCAACATCTGCATGACGTTGATCACCTGTTTCAGGTAGTCCAGGTTGGTCTTGTTCTGAGCGACTTTCGGGCCATAGATGTTCTGCAGGTTTTCACAGCTGGCCGCTCCAGAGTTGATGAAGTAAGCGTCCACATTGTCTTTGGCGGTCTTCAGGTTTTTCTGGTCTTTCTCCTTGGTGGCGGCTTTCAGCGCTTCATCCGCATAGCCGGCGGCGGTCAGGTAGTCCTGGATGAACTGCTCTTTATGCGCCTCGTCGATTTTCAGTTTCTTCGAAGACATGTCCATGAAGTCCTGCAGCATGAAGTAGTCAGACTGTGCCTTTTCCAGATCGACAGCTTCCTTGCTGATGGCGTAGGCCGCGTTCACATCCAGTTTGCCGCCCGAGAAGGCAATCAGGTCGTGTGCCTTCAGACCAAGGATGGAGCCTTTGGTGGTAGGCGACTTCACCAGACCGTTCAGTTTGTCAAGGTATTTGATGCGCTGGTCGTGTACGGCCATCAGCTCGTTCAGATAATTCTTCTGTTCTGCAGCGTCTTTCGAACCGGCAATCAGGGCACGCAAAATCTTGGCGCCGTTGGTATAGGTACCTACCTGGGCCGTCGGCGCTTCATCAAATACAGCTTTCCAAGGCTTGTAGGCATCCTTGAAATTGTTGGTCTTCACATACTCGGTGTAGATACTGATGTTTTGCAAACAGCGGAGACTGTCTTCTCCATGACCGAATCTTGATCCGGATGCTAAGCCGGTTTGAGCGAAAGCTGTCGTACCCAATGAAAGCGCGCACAGCATGGTAAACATCTTCATTTTCATCGTATATAAATTTAGTTGTTTAATCGGTTTTCTGATTCCATGTTATAGGGGTCAATTGACTTTCCATTTGGCGAACCAGCGTTCGTTGAAGGTCAGTCCTAATTTGATTTCGAAGCGGTTTTCGGACAACATCGTGCTGACGGAAGGCTTCGTATGTACGAATTGTCCGGTCAGGCTGAGAATGGTGTTGCGCTGGAACAAGTAGAGCGGAAACCCGAATCCTGCGCTGACCCCGAACTCTGCCGGACCTTCCCCTTGGGCCAGTTGCAGGTAAGGGGAGGAATAGTAAGTGCCCGCCCGGTAGCGGATACGTTTCAGGTAGTTTTTTGCGAAAGGATTGGGCAGGTATTCGGCACCCAATGCTACGCGGTGGCGGTCCTTGTACATGCCCTTGCGGTTGTCATAGAGCACATCCCCCCATTTCTGGAGCGTGTAATCCATGCCGACGGTCAATTTCCGTTTATGATTGAAGGCCACACCGAAGCCAAAGGTGTGTGGCATCCCGTAGGAGTCGCTGACGATGGTGTCATTGACGTTCGAGAAAGAGCTTTGGTCCGTAATCTGCACTCCTTTGGTTTCTTTGGTGTTCAGTTTGTGTCCCAATCCGTAGGTCACTCCGAAGGTGAGCTGGTTGGCTTTGTCGAGCTCGTAAGTGTATTGCAGGCCGAAGTCCATCTTGTAAGTCCTGACTTTGATGCTGTTGTACACGATGGACAGGTCGCTCACGACATCTACCCCGCTCTGGGTCTGATAGTCTATATTGCCGTAAAGGTAGCCTGCACGGACACCTGCCGACAGGTTTTTGAAGACCTTGACACCGACACCGCCGAAAATCTCGTGCAAGCCGCCCTCGCCGGTGAACAGGTTGGTCATGGTGACCGTTTCCTTGCCGGCCACCGGCTGGGAGTGGCTGAACTGGTATCCTACTTGTGAATAGGGCAGGAATCCGAATGCCACTCCGATGCGGGGATGTACCCGGAATTGCATGGCCAGATAGTCGAAGCTGGCGTTGTTGGCGTTGGTCTTGACGTTGTTCTCCTTGTAGTTGGACATTTTGAAGGTCATACCGGTGTCGAACATGAACGAAAGGGAGTCAACGGATGAAAAAGAGGCGGGATTCAAGGTGTTGATATGGCTTTTGTCCCGCAGACCATACCCGATGCCGCCCATAGCGGCATTATTGGCAAATGCCTGGTGGGACAAGTCGCCCAATCCATATCTTGTATAAGGAGAATTAGTGCTGGTCTGTGCGTTGGCAGCGGTGCAGCCGACGACTATCCATGCGCCAATGAGTGCTTTCTTACTTAACATTATAATTCAAAATTCTGTTTAAACCTTTCAGGACTAAAAATCTATCTGCAAAGATGCTATTTTTTATGTTTGTATCAAAAGAAAAATTATCTCCACCTGTTAAAAAAACCAAAAGGTCGGGATATTTCTTTTGCATCTCGGTGATGTATCCGGCAATTTCAAATTCCATCCCTTTGACGACCCCTGCCCGTATGGCGGTCTCGGTGCTGTATCCGAAATCGGTTTGCTCGCCTATCCGGTCAATGAGCGGCAGTTTGTCACAGCAGGCGTTCAGGGCTTTGAAGCGGGTGTAGATGCCCGGCGAGATGTTTCCGCCCCAATAGCGTCCTTCGGCATCAATGAACTCATACGTTACGGCTGTCCCGGCATCGATGACCAGCAGGTTCCTGTCGGGCTGGAGGTAATGGGCGCCCACCACTGCTGCCAGACGGTCCATTCCCAATGTTTCCGGCGTGCGGTAGAGGTTGGTGATGGGGATGGGGGTCTCGTGGGTCAGTTCCATGATCGGGAACTCCGCTTTTGCCAACTGCCGGCGGATGGTCCGGCTCAGGGTGATGACAGAGGCCACAATCCCCTTCTCGATGGGGTACTTGCTGCACAGCAGGGCCAGGCAGTCCAGGGAGTGGTTGGAACCTCGTACCATTTCGACGACAGTGTCATGGTCGAAAACGGCCAGTTTGGCTACGGTGTTGCCGATGTCAATTACTAAATTCACGTTTCGTTTCTGTTTAATGGCTGCAAAGTAAGGGAAAAAATGAATACGTTTGGTAATAAATAGGGATTTTTATTTGATTGTTCTCAATTATTAGGCGTACTTTTGCAGCCGTAAAATAGTAGAGTTGTTTTATGATGAAATTACGTCGCTTCTTGTGGACGGTGTCCCTGCTGCTGGTGTGCGCGGTGTCCCATGCCCGCCAGGATAGCATCCGGTTCAGTCTGCTGACCTGTTCGCCGGGACCGGAGATTTATGCGCTGTTCGGACATACAGCCATTCGTTACCAGAACTTCACGCAGGGTGCCGATTGGGTTTTCAATTACGGGGTCTTCAGTTTCGACACGCCGAATTTTGTCCTGCGGTTCGTCAGAGGAGAGACCGACTACCAGTTGGGGGTGCTGCCGTTTGACGCTTTCGAGGCGGAATATGCCTGGCGCGGATCTTCCGTCCGCCAGCAGACGCTGAATCTCACTGCGGCCGAGAAGCTCCGGCTGTTTGCGCTGCTCGAAGAGAATTACCGTCCGGCCAACCGCGTCTATCGCTACAATTACTTTTATGACAACTGTACGACGCGGGCGCGCGACCAGATAGAACGATGCATTGACGGGCGGGTCGTCTATCCTGATTCGTTGTCGGGGATGACGTTCCGTCGCATTGTGCACGAATTCACCGCAGGCTCACCCTGGGACGAATGGGGAATGGATGTCTGCCTGGGAGCCGAGGCCGACCGGCCCATTGGGCCCAGAAGCCAGCAGTTCTCCCCTTTTTATATGATGCGGTATGCGTCGTTGGCCGTTATCGAGGCGGAAGACGGTTCACGCCGTCCTTTGGTGACGGATGAGGCCTGGGCCGTCGAGGTGGAGGACGGACCCGACGCCAGCCCGTTTCCGCTGACCCCTTTGGCGGCTTCCTGCCTGCTGTTGGCCTTGTCGTTGCTGGCAGGCGGCTGGCAGCTGCGCACCCGCCGCGTCTGGTGGGGGTGGGAGGCGTCGCTCATGGCGCTGCAGGGACTGGCCGGATGTGTCATCGCCTTTTTGTTCTTTTTTTCGGTCCATCCCACCGTGGGCTCCAACTGGATGCTTTTCTTGTTCAATCCGGTTCCGCTCTGCTATGCGCCGGTCCTGGTCTGGCGGCTGAAAAAACGGAAAAAAGACCTCTATCCACTGCTGAATGTCCTCTATTTAACACTTTTTATAGTCATTGTGCTCTTCAGAGTACAAGAATTTAATTTATCCGTGTTACCTTTGGCATCGGCTTTGTTGGTGACATCGGCAAGCCATGTTTTAGTATTGAAGAGAAATAAATGAAAGAACGTTTTTTATCCTCCTTGTTGGCCGTCATGGTAGTGACGGGCTTGCAGGCACAGACGACCGGTGCCCCGACTCCCCGCCTGGTGGTGGGGCTGACGATTGACCAGCTGCGGACAGACTATATCGAGGCTTTCTCCTCCTTGTATGGCGAAAGAGGGTTCAAGCGTCTGATGAAAGAAGGACGGTTTTACTGCAATGCCGAGTTTGATTTCAACCATGCCGACAAGGCCTCCTCGGTGGCGGCCATTTATACCGGCACGACACCTTATTATAATGGCATTCCCGGAGAGCGCTGGATGGACCGCGGTTCCTTGCGCATCATCAAGAGTGTGGATGACACCTCCTATATGGGCATATATACCAACGAGAACACTTCGCCGTGCCATCTGCTGGTCTCCACCCTTTCGGATGAGCTGATGGTGGCCACCCAGGGTGAGTCAGAGGTCTATTCCATAGCCCCCACCCGTGAAATGGCGGTCATGGCGGCGGGTCATGCGGCCAAAGGGGCTTTCTGGCTCAATGATGATACCGGCAAATGGAGCGGCTCCACTTTTTATGGCCCGTTTCCCAATTGGGTGACTGCCTACAATGACCGTGAGGGGCTTGATTTCAGAATCGACAATGTGTCGTGGGCACCGTTTCTTCCGGTGACCTCTTATCGCTATATGACCGCTACGGTCAAGCAGATTTCCTTTAAACACGACTTCTCGTCCGAACGGAGGGAGAAATACCGGAAATACAAGACCAGTCCGTACGTGAACGATGAGGTCAACCGGCTGGTCAATGCCTGTCTGGCCCATACGTCGATGGGGCAGGACAATGTCCCCGACTTGCTGACGCTGTCCTATTATGCCGGCAACTATGACCATCGTCCCAATGGGGAGTGTGCCATGGAGATTCAGGATGCCTACGTGCGGCTGGACAACAGCATCGGTGACCTGCTGGACCTCATCGAGCGGAAAGTGGGGTTGCGCAACACGCTCTTCTTCATTACCTCTACAGGATATACCGACCCGGACCCGCAGGATCCTCCGCAGTTCAGGATTCCCGGAGGGGAGTTTCACAGCAAGCGCTGCGGGGCGTTGCTCAATATGTACCTGATGGCCCTTTACGGCCAGGGACAATATGTGGAGACCCAGTACGGACAACAGATTTACCTGAACCATAAGCTGATAGAAGACAAAAAGCTGAACCTGACCGAGATCCTGAACCGTTCGGCCGACTTTATCGTACAGATGAGCGGGGTGCGCAATGCCTTTACGTCGCAGCGCTTGGCTTTAGGGGCCTGGACTCCTCGGATTGACCGGATAAGAAACAGTTTCCATCCCCGGCTTTCGGGGGACATCTATATTGAGGTGATGCCCGGGTGGACCGTCGTCGACGAATATTCACAGACCACCACCGTGGTGCGCGAAGGCTATTCGTCGTTCCCCCTGATATTTTTCGGCCACAGCGTGCGGCCCGAGACCGTGTATGCGCCGGTGAGCATGGCGATTATTGCCCCCACAGTGGCACACACCATGCGCATCCGTGCTCCGAATGCCGCCACTTGTTCTCCGCTCACAGGCCTGTATAAATGATTTTTCAAGCCAAAAGATGGTGTGCAAACCGTATTTTGGTTATCTTTGCGACCTGTCTTTCAAGAGGCCGGCAGGCGTCTTGACTCATTCAGAAAATCCCAAGTATCCTTTTATCAGGATATTGGGCAAACCGATTACGAAAATAATAAAAAGAATAACATAATGGGATTTAACGAATTTATCAGTAAGATTTTTGGAAATAAGGCCAGCCGTGACATGAAGGAAATCCAGCCGTGGGTCATGAAGGTGAAGGCGGTCTATCCGGAAATCCAACAACTATCAGACGACGACCTTCGCGCCAAGACCGAAGAGCTGAAGCGGTACATCCGTGAGTCGGCAGTGACAGAACGCCAGAAAATCGATGAGCTCAAGGCTTCGGTGGAGGCCACCGACATTGAAAAGCGCGAGCCTATTTTTGCCCAGATAGACAAGCTGGAAAAAGAGGTGCTCGACAAATACGAGAAAGCGCTGACCGAAGTGCTCCCCACAGCTTTTGCCATTGTGAAGGACACGGCACGCCGTTTCTCCGAAAACGAGGAAATCACGGTGACGGCCACCGACCTGGACCGCCGTCTGGCCGGCGAAGGCAAGGATTTTGTCCGTATCGAAGGCGACAAGGCGGTATGGAAGAACCACTGGAAGGCCGGAGGCAACGAGATGCAGTGGAACATGGTGCACTACGACGTACAGCTGTTCGGCGGTGTCGTGCTGCATCAGGGCAAGATTGCCGAGATGGCTACCGGTGAAGGCAAGACCTTGGTGGCCACGCTGCCGGTTTTCCTCAACGCACTGACGGGCAACGGCGTACACGTCGTGACGGTCAATGACTATCTGGCCAAGCGTGACTCGGAGTGGATGGGACCGCTCTATATGTTCCACGGCCTGACCGTAGACTGTATAGACAAGCATCAGCCCAACTCGGATGCCCGCCGCCGTGCCTACATGGCCGACATCACGTTCGGTACGAACAACGAGTTCGGTTTCGATTACCTGCGAGACAATATGGCGACCAGCCCGCGTGACCTGGTGCAGCGGAAACACAACTATGCCATTGTCGACGAGGTGGACTCGGTGCTGATTGACGACGCCCGTACGCCGTTGATTATCTCCGGACCGGTGCCTAAAGGCGACGAGCAGCTGTTTGAAGTGCTGCGCCCGTTGGTGGTCCGCCTCGTGGAGGCACAGCGCAAGCTGGCCACCCAGTTTCTGGCCGATGCCAAGCGCCTGATAGCCTCTGACAAGAAAGAAGAGGTCGAGGCCGGTTTTCTGGCCTTGTACCGTAGCCATAAGGCACTGCCCAAGAACAAGCCGCTCATCAAGTTCCTCAGCGAGCCGGGCATCAAGGCCGGTATGCTCAAGACCGAGGAAATCTATATGGAGCAGAACAACAAGCGTATGCCCGAGGCGGTGGAGCCGTTGTATTTTGTGATTGACGAAAAGCTGAAGAGCGTCGAGCTGACCGACAAGGGGGTGGACCTGATTACCGGCAATTCGCAAGACCCCACCCTGTTCGTGTTGCCCGACATCGCCGCACAGCTCTCGGCTCTCGAAAACGAGAAAGACCTGAGCGATGAGGAGAAGCTGGCGCGTAAGGACGAACTGCTGTCCAATTTCGCCGTCAAGTCCGAACGGGTGCACACCATCAACCAGTTGCTCAAAGCCTATACGATGTTTGAGAAGGACACGGACTATGTGGTGATGGACGGTAAGGTGATGATTGTCGACGAGCAGACCGGACGAATCATGGACGGACGTCGTTGGAGCGACGGCCTGCACCAGGCCGTGGAGGCCAAGGAAGGCGTGAAGGTAGAGGCCGCCACCCAGACGTTTGCCACCATCACGCTCCAGAACTATTTCCGTATGTACCACAAGCTCTCCGGTATGACCGGTACGGCCGAGACCGAGGCCGGCGAGTTCTGGGACATCTACAAGCTCGATGTGGTGGTGATCCCTACCAACCGCCCCATTGCCCGTATAGACATGAACGACCGCGTCTACAAGACCAAGCGTGAGAAATACAAGGCCGTCATCGAGGAAATCGTGAAGATGGTCGAGGCAGGCCGCCCGGTGCTCGTGGGCACCACTTCGGTGGAAATCTCCGAAATGTTGAGCAAGATGCTGGCCATGCGGAAGATTCCCCACAACGTGCTCAACGCCAAACTGCACCAGAAAGAGGCCGAAATCGTGGCCCTCGCCGGACAGAGCAGCACCGTGACCATTGCCACCAACATGGCCGGCCGCGGTACGGACATCAAGCTGTCGCCCGAAGTGAAGGCGGCCGGCGGTTTGGCCATTATCGGTACCGAACGCCATGAGTCCCGTCGCGTGGACCGCCAGTTGCGTGGCCGTGCCGGCCGACAGGGAGACCCGGGCTCGTCTGTCTTCTTTGTCTCTCTCGAAGATGACCTGATGCGTCTGTTCTCGTCCGACCGTATCGCCACCGTGATGGACAAGCTCGGTTTCAAGGAAGGCGAGATGATTGAGCACCGGATGATTTCCAACTCCATCGAGCGTGCCCAAAAGAAAGTGGAAGAAAACAACTTCGGCATCCGTAAGCGCCTGTTGGAGTACGATGATGTGATGAACAAGCAGCGCACCGTGGTCTACACCAAACGCCGTCATGCCTTGATGGGCGAGCGGATAGGCATGGATATCGTGGACATGATTTGGGACCGCTGCTGCAATGCCGTCGATCAGGCCGGTTATGAAGAGGCCAAGATGGAAATCCTGCAGGTGCTGGCCATGGAAGCCCCGTTTACAGCCGACGACTTCACCCGCAAGAAGAAGGAGGAACTGTCCGAAATGACCTTCCAGGCGGCCATGACCGCCTTCAAGCGCAAGACAGAGCGTATGGCCCAGATTGCCAATCCGGTCATCAAGCAGGTGTATGAGACGCAGGGCCAGATGTATCAGAACATCATGATTCCGATTACAGACGGAAAGCGCATGTACAACATCTCCGTCAATCTGAAGGCGGCCTATGAGTCCGAATGCAAGGAAATCGTCAAGTCGTTCGAGAAAGCCATCCTGCTCCATACCATCGATGAGGCCTGGAAGGAGAACCTGCGTGAGCTGGACGAGCTGAAACATTCCGTTCAGAATGCCAGCTACGAGCAGAAAGACCCGCTGTTGATCTTCAAGCTGGAGTCTGTCAACCTGTTCGACGCTATGGTCAGCAAGATCAACAACAACACGGTTTCTGTCCTGATGCGTGGGCAGATACCGGTGCAGGAACCGCAGGAAGTGCGTCAGGCGGCTCCCGAACCGGCTCCCCGGCCCCGCCAGCAGTACCGCGAGGAGAAAGCCGGTCTGGAGGACAAGGCCCAAAAGGCGGCCGCCTCGCGCGATACACGCGAAGCCCGTCAGGAGCCGGTGCGCGCCGAGAAGACAGTGGGCCGCAACGATCCCTGTCCGTGTGGCAGTGGTCTGAAATATAAGAACTGTTGCGGTAAGAACAACGGCTGACAGGGCCTTCAAGGCCTGAGTGAAAAGGGTGTGTCCTCCCGCCGCGCCAGCGATAGGCTTCGCGGCGGGAGGACACACCCTTTTTTCGTTGTAAAGTAGATTGTTGAAAATAAATAGATGATGAGGTGTCGAAGCCCCAATTGTAGGTGTGGGCGGGATGGAAAGTGTTATATTAGTAAAATAAGGATAGAAAGATAGTGGTTTATTCGACAATTTTTACTACATTTGCAAAGAGTCACTTGCTGTTATTGGCTGAAAGTGCGCTCCTCCTTCTGTATCCTATTAGAAGACAGTAGGTTATATATCATAAATAGAAACAGGTTATGAGATCGTGTAGTCTTTGTTCCGGCAATTCCGGAATCTACCATCATGACATAGCCGGATAATAGAATCGATGCAACTGGATAGTTCAGAATCTTTATCCGCCGCCACTAAGGGCACTTTACAGTGTGGGTTGGAATCGGTTTCCTGCCCAAAGGTAGAGGCTTGCCCTTCTGCGAAGCTGGGTGTGCAGCAGATAACTTCCTGGTGCTATCTTTTTACTCATTCCCGCCGTGTCCCGGCGGTGGTGGAACATCTTCGTCGTCATTTCCGGGTATTTGTCCATACCACAATTGTTTATCACAAGGAGAAGCGGAAGGTGGTGGCGAAGGAATCCCCTTCTGTAAGCGGATTGGTTTTCGTGCAGGGGGACAGCCGGCAGATTGCTGAAGAGCTCAGTAAAGTCTATTCTTTCCTTCACTTGGTGAACGACTACAGCACCCGTCGTGTGGCGGTGATTCCCGATGCTGTGATGCGTCCTTTCATGCGGGTGTCCGAAATGGATCCCACCCGTATCCGTATCCTTCATAATCCATTTGCGCATTACGGTCAGGGAAATACGTTGCTGCGTGTCACATCCGGTCCTTTGGCTGGTCTGGAAGGATATCTCATTCGTCTGAACCGCGACCGTAACCTTGTCATCCAGGTAGGCCAGCTGACGGTGGCCATTGGCGGTGTGCATAAAGAGACTTTCGTCCATGTGGAGGAGTTTGTCCGCGAGCGTCATCGTTTGGAAACCCAGTCGGCATCGTCCGGACCGGTCCAAGGAAAATTGTTGCAGCTGTCTCCTTTGCAGGCGCAGATAGAAGAGAGTTTCTTTGTTCCCGTCACCCGGTTTGATAGGGTGACTTTGGCTGCGGGGTTAGACCGTTGGACAGAGCGTGCTGCCATAGTCGCCCATTATCGTCGGTATGATGAGGCCTCCGATATTGTCCTGTACCTGCTGGAAGCATTGGGAGGCCGTTTTCCCTTGACGGCGGAGGAGTGGTGCGGTAAAGAGATGTCCGATCTGTACCATGTCCGCCAGGACAGTGAACAGTTGGTAGATCGATTGCTTAGTGAACCTGCGGTTCCGAAAAACCTTCGTGAGCAGGTGGCGGTGCAGAAAGATTCTTTGTGCGCCCGATACGGGTTTTGGCATCAATAAAATAGCATAAACTTATCTTTTCAAAAAGATTGTTTATCTTCATTGAAGAAGAAGGGTATATGGAAACGAAGCGACTGAAGCGGTGTCCTCTCGGCATCCAGACATTCAAGAAAATTAGGGAGGGCGGTTACCTTTATATAGACAAGACGGACCTTGTCTATCGGATGGTGCATGAGTTCACCTATGTTTTCCTGAGCCGTCCTCGCCGTTTCGGCAAGTCGTTGCTGGCCTCCACGTTGCACAGCTATTTCGCCGGAGAGGAGGAATTGTTCAAAGGTTTGGCTATGGAAGGGCTGGAACAGGAGTGGACCTCCTATCCGGTGCTTCACTTCGACATGAGTACGGCCAAGCATTTGGACAAGAACGCACTGGAAGAGGAGCTGAGCGGCAAGCTGTCCAATTATGAGGAAGTATATGGTAAAGGAGGACCGGACCAGACCAACCTGAACCAACGCCTGGAGAATCTGATCAAGAAAGCCTATACGCAGACGGGCCAGAAAGTGGTGGTGCTGATTGACGAATACGACGCCCCGCTTTTGGACGTGGTGCACGAGGAGGAGCAGCTGCCGCAACTCCGCCAGGTGATGCGCAACTTCTATTCTCCGCTGAAGGCCTGCGACCCCTACCTCCGCTTCGTGTTCCTGACGGGCATCACGAAATTCTCCCAGATGAGCATTTTCAGTGAGCTGAACAACCTGACCAACATCAGCATGGACAGGCAGTATTCCTCCCTCTGCGGCATTACGAAAGAGGAACTGCTGACGCAGGCTAGTGGCCATGTGGAGGCGTTGGCGTCCGTTCTCGGCCTGTCCTGGGAGGGGACGGTGGCAGAGCTGACCGCCCAATATGACGGCTATCATTTCAGTTGGCCTTCTCCCGACATTTTCAATCCGTTCAGTCTGCTGAATGCCTTTGCGAAAGGGGAACTGGAGAATTACTGGTTCAGTTCAGGCACGCCGACCTACCTGATAGAGATGATGCGCAAGTACCATGTGCTGCCTTCCCAGATAGGGCGGATAAAAGTGTACGCCTCCGATTTTGACGCTCCTGTTGAAGGTATGACCACCTTGGTGCCTTTGCTCTACCAGAGTGGCTATCTGACCATCAAATCCTATCTTCCAGTATTGAAGGCCTACCTGTTGGACATTCCCAACAAGGAGATACGCATCGGGTTGATGAAAAGCCTGCTGCCCCATTATGTCGGTCGTCATACCTTGGTGTGGTCCGGCACCTTGATGAACATGTACGAATGTCTGTTGGAGCATGATTTGGACGGCATGTTGCGTGAGTTGCGGCAGTTCCTGCTCACGGTCCCGCAGTGCGACAACACCCACTACGAGGGCCATTACCAACAACTGCTGTATGTCATCCTGTCCCTGTTGGGAGCATACGTCGATGTGGAGGTGCGCACCGCTACGGGCCGTGTGGACATGGTGATGCGCACTGCCGACACGCTCTACCTGTTCGAGCTGAAGCTGAACCGTTCGGCAGAGGCCGCCATGCGTCAGATAGACCTGAAGAACTATCCCGCCCGTTTTGTGCAGTGTGGTTTCCCGGTGGTGAAAGTGGGCATCAACTTCGATACGGCTACCCATACGTTGAGCGATTGGAGCATCGTGTCCTGATCTCATGCAAGACGCCTCCCCAGATTGTTCGAGAATCCTTTTACCGCTTTCCTTTGGCAGCTGAAAATTCGGAAAAGACAGACCTTGCCATACATTGCCAAGTATCTAAACATACTTTGCCATTTATCTTTAGATACATTGCCATTTATGTTGACATACTTTTTAATCTGCTTTTTTATGTAAACCATCCATCCAGGTAAGGTAGTAAGCTTACGAGCAGTTGCGACGCGGTACCGCCCGCCGCACTTGTCAGTACCAGTTCAATCACACGAATCACATAGAGCGCAATGCTCTTCCAGTTTGCTTTCATACTCGTTGTCTTTAAATAAATGAATACAATAAATTTCATGATTTTTCGGTTGTTCCACGGAGGGCACGGCGTTCTCCGTACCCTCCGTAGAGGTGGTCAACAATCGGGGGTTGCGGTGTCCCTCTTTTCCGAAGGAAGGACCGTCATCCCCGCCTCCGACCTGGCCACAGTGGTGGTGGATATGGTGCGCGATGCGTCCATCCCCTATCTCGATGGGGCGCTGGCCGTCAAGCCCACCTGGCCCTATGGAAAACAAGACTGACATCCACGGGTGTCCTACCGGATAACGCCCATCCATGCCCTTTTTGAAATAAAGTGCCGTTTATTTGGTAGAATCAAATAGAGTGCCTAAATTTGAGAGTGGAATAGAAACGGAGGACATCATGGAAGTAAGCAACAAATATATCCGATTTGACTGGGCGGTGAAGCGCATGTTGCGTGACAAGGCCAACTTCGCTGTGTTGGAGGGACTGATCACGGTCCTCACAGGCGAGCAGGTGACGATAGCCGAGATTTTGGAGAGCGAGGGCAACCAGGAACGCGCTGCGGACAAGTTCAATCGTGTCGACATCAAGGCGAGGAACGGGCGTGGCGACATCATCATTGTGGAGGTGCAGTTGACCCGCCAGCTCTATTACCTGCAACGTATGCTCTATGGTACATCGAAGGCCATCACGGAGCACATCGAGATAGGCAACAAGTACGACAAGGTGAAGAAGGTATATTCCATCAACATCCTCTATTTCGACTTGGGGCAGGGCAGTGACTATCTTTATCACGGGAAGACGGTTTTCACCGGTGTGCACACGGGCGACCGGCTGAAGGTGAACACCTGCGAGGCGGATGAGATCAAGATGACGGTACCCGAGGATGTGTTTCCAGAATACTATATCGTCCGAGTCAATGAGTTCAACGATGTGGCCCGCACGCCTATAGAGGAGTGGTTGGACTACCTGAAGAATAACCGTATCAAGGACGACACCTCCACCCCCGGACTGAAAGAGGCCCGTCAGCGCCTGCTTTACATGACCATGACCGATGCTGAACGCCAGGCTTATGATGCGCACATGGATGACATCATGGTTCAGAATGACGTACTCGACACCGCAAAGATGGAAGGCCGTGCAGAGGGCCGTGCGGAGGGTCGTGCGGAAGGCCGTGTGGAAGAGAGAATGGAAATGGCGAAGAAAATGAAAACGATGGGAATGGCTGTCGAGGCCATCCGCCAAATCTCCGGTCTTACAGCGGAACAAATCGAACAATTATAGTGGCATTTCCCAAAATGTTAAAAACTATCTCTTTCGACAACTACCACGACAACCATTCATTCCGATAAAGATCATGATAACCCTACCCGACACCTCGTTCAAGGCAAGCGATTTACAGCTTGCCCAGGTGCTGAACAGCACCACCAAGGTCAACATGCTGAAGGTGCTGAAGAAGTTCGACCTGTATGCCAGTCCCAACCTCAAGAAAGACGAGACAGCCCGTCGCATAGCGATGGAAGTGCTCGACAACCCCATCGAGATACTGAGCCGTCTGAACAAGACGGAGCTGCAGATAGTCGACGAGCTCGTGAAAGGCAACGACCACACCTACGTTGTGCGCAAGCAACGCAAGACCTGCTCCAGCTCCAGAAGTATTTCCTTGTAGCCACCTACTGCGATGAGGCAAAGGGCGCATGGCACATGCTCATGCCGGCAGCGTTGCGCGAATCATTGGCAGTCAGCCTGCCCTTCTTCCTCGACTGTGCCATGAAGGGAGTCAAGCTACCTTCCGCCAAGGAACTGCGGATAATGCGCATGCTGAGTCATCTATGAGTTACCATACAAGTACTTTGTAGCCATCCTTGAATCCAGAGTTGCAATCCCTCTGTCTGATATGGAACGCCAGGATTTTATCAACACCATCAATGATCTCCGCTCGACCATCGAGAGCCTCCGTCTGACCATTGCCACCTTGCAGCTTACGATAAAAAGCCTGCACGATGGTGAGAATCGCTATAAGAAACAGGCTTCGGAGTATGAGGAGAAGATAGCTGGCCTGATCCGTCAATGTGAGTATCTGGAATCGCTCAACAAGCGTCATTGCAAGAACCGCTTCAGCGGTAAGACGTTGAGCCAGAAGCACCGCACGGAAAACAAGAAGAAAGGCCGTGATGAGCAGACGCCGGATGATGTGGATGCTTCCTCTCACGATGGTTTCTGATGCATCAGGGCGGTGAATGCCCTAAATTTTGAGTGCATATAAATTACTTACTTTTTAGAGAAGATATACTTCATCTATAAAGTAAGTACTACTTCTCGGGCAAAGTAAGTATATCTTCTCTGAAAGGGGGAGGCTGTCCGAGAATTCTTTTCGGGCTTTCCTTGCCCTGTCATCCTGAGCGGAGCGAAGGATCTGTAAGCATCAAGTGGGAGTATTGGACGCTTACCCATCGAACGCTGCTTCCGGCATATCGCCATAGGCCGTCGTAACTGGTTGCATACAGGCAGCCATAAAGCGGCTAAGAACATCGCTTTCATGTTCGGCCTGTACGAAAGCTGCAAGCTCAACCATGTGGACTTTGGCCATTACATCGAAGACATACTCACCCTGATGGTGAACGGGGAGGAGATTGATGAATCCTTCATCCCCAGAAACTATGTAGCCCGTCCTTTGAAGGAAGAGGCTGTTGCATAACGTTAAAATCCCTATTAAACGATTTTTAAGCAAGACTTAGGTGCACGTAACTCCTTGTAGCTGAGGGGTACGTTGTATGAGTAGTTTACAAGTCAACAGACGAATTACGCAACTTATTACCCTGTTATTGTAAATTGTAAGATGGACACAAAGGAAGAAATAAAGCAGTTAGAGGACGAGATGGATGCATTGATTGAGCTCAGGTCACGCTACCAGTGTCAGGAAGAGCTGTATGCATTTGCCCAAGAGCGTCTGGAAGAGTATCGCAGGAGGAACCGGGGGAAAGAAATTCCACCGATTCTAAGAGGCGTCAAAGATGGAGTAATCAACGAGGAACTCTACAACACATATATGGAGAAGCAGTATCTCGGCTTCAGCCAATACATCCTGGAATGCCAGCATGAGACAGGTGTTGATTTTGAAAAAATCAGACAGGAAAATGAAAAGAGGGAACGCGAACGCCAGAATAGCTCCTGTACAGTGCTTAAGAATGTTAAATCCGAAAAATTCAGGGTTTTATTGAATGAGTTAACTCACATGGAATCAGTAGAATCCTAAAGGTTTGGGGAGAATTGGACGGTTACAAAACAGGGGTATACCATATTTTGAGTATTTACAGTTTACTACTAGAAACTGTTTTGAAATCATCGAAAATATTTGTTAAGCATCATCTGAATGCAGG